>CBFCXA010000275.1:0-3754 GCA_965601985.1 uncultured Chromatiales bacterium
GGCGCGGCTGTTGATCGGCGTGATGATCGGGCTGGCGTATTTCCTGCTAAGCAGTACGCTCGCTGATGGTGCCGCGGTGTTCCAGGTCAGCCCGGTTATCGTTGCCTGGACCCCGGTTGCGCTGCTGTCGCTGGTGGTCCTGTTTCTGTTGCGACGGCTTCGCTAGCCGCGTTGCTGTTTCTGCTTTTTCGGGAGTAGCACGACACGCGTGTCGCTCAGCCGGTCATGCCAGGCCAGCTTGTCGCGGTCGAACTGCAGCCAGATTACGCCAAGGCCCAGCGGCAGCCAGGCCAGGAACGCGGCGGCAAATCGCCGAACGGCCTGTTGCCAGTCGAGCGCGCCACCGTCGCGCGCCTCGACCCGCAGCCGCCAGGCGCGCATCCCGAGCGTCTGGCCGCCGTACACCCAGAAGCCGCCGAAAAACAGAAACAACACCAGCGCAACGCTGACCTGGTAGGCCAGTGTGCCGCTGGGGATGGCTTCGCCGCCGGTGGCGATGACCAGGATGAGCGTCACGATCATCAACACGCCGATCGCGAGCAGGCCGTCGTACACGGCGGCCGCCAGCCTGCGGAACAAGCCGGCCGTGGGTGCCTGTGAGTCTGTGTCAGGCAATGGCGCTCCCTACGGGAATCGAACCCGTGTTTCAGCCTTGAGAGGGCCGCGTCCTAACCGCTAGACGAAGGGAGCGGCGCCAGGATTCGGCTACCCGCCCGGGTGAGGGCTGCTATTATAGTTCCAGTTCATATGCCCTCAAGCGGGCAAATTAAGGGTTTTCCAGGAAGGTTCCCGATCCACTCCCCCGAAGTTATCTCCAGGCCCGAGCACTGCGTCTCGCGGTCCAATATCTCGAAGAGCGCGCTCAAGGTTCTGTACCGGCTGAAAGACGCCGGCTACGCTGCTTTTCTCGTGGGCGGCGGCGTGCGCGACCTGCTGCTCGGCCATCAGCCGAAAGATTTCGACATCGCCACCGATGCCCGCCCCGAGGAAGTCCGCGCGCTTTTTTCCAATAGTCGCCTGATCGGGCGCCGCTTCCGGCTCGCGCACGTGCGCTTCGGGCGCGAGCTCATCGAGGTCGCCACTTTCCGCGGTACGGGCAATGGCGGGGACGACGACAACCATGTTATCCACGAATCCGGTCGTATCCTGTCCGATAACGCCTGGGGCAGCATCGAGGAAGATGCGCTGCGCCGCGATTTCACGATCAACGCGCTCTACTACAACATAGCGGACTACTCGATCTGGGATTTCGTCGGCGGCGTGGCGGACGTGCGCGAACGCACGCTGCGCATGATCGGGGATCCCGAAAAACGCTACCGTGAAGACCCGGTGCGCATGCTGCGCGCTGCGCGTCTGGCTGCAAAACTCGATCTGCACATTCACCCGGACACCGCAGCGCCGATTTCACAACTGGCCGATTTGCTCGATGACGTGCCGCCGGCGCGCCTGTTCGACGAGTTCCTGAAGCTGTTCCAGACCGGGCATGCGGCGGCCAGCTTTCAGCGCCTGCGCGAGCTCGGTCTGTTCGGGCACATGTTTCCGGTCTGCGCCGGTCAGCTCGAGGCCGACCCGGTCTTCCTGGAACTGGTCGAGAGTGCGCTGGCCAGCACCGACGAACGGGTCGCGCAGGACCGACCCATTACGCCGATGTTCCTGTTCGGCGTGTTTCTCTGGCGCGGCGTTCAGGCGCGCCAGGCGGCCTTGCTGCAGGCCGGTGACTGCACGCCCACGCAGGCCATGATCGCGGCCGCCGCCGAGATCAGCGCCGAACAGTGCCGCCGGATTGCCCTGCCGAGACGCTTCAGTCTGCCGATGCGCGAGATGCTGCAAATGCAGTTACGACTCGAAGACCGTGGCGGACGACGGGCGCGCAGACTGACCGAGCACAAGCGGTTCCGGGCCGCCTACGACCTGCTGGTGCTGCGTGCCGCGGCAGGCGAAGTCGACAATG
This sequence comes from uncultured Chromatiales bacterium, assembly GCA_965601985.1. Taxonomy (GTDB): domain Bacteria; phylum Pseudomonadota; class Gammaproteobacteria; order Steroidobacterales; genus J054. The sequence goes on from CBFCXA010000275.1 coordinate 1,952, forward strand.
AGCTGGTCGCCTTCTGGGATGAGCTGCAGTCGGACCAGCCCACTGATGAGGCGCAGGACAAGCCGCGTCGCCGGCGGCGCCGACGGCGACGGTCAGCACGCCGCCCGCGCCAGTCGCCACCGCCCGCCCCCTGACCGTGTCCGCAAGCTGGGTGCCTGCCTGGATTGGCCTGGGCAGCAATCTTGACGATCCGGTGGCCCAGCTCGAGCGCGCGTTCATCGCGCTGGGCGAGCTGCCCGACACACGCCTGTATCTCCGCTCGAGCCTGTATCGCAATCCGCCTATGGGCCCGCAGGACCAGCCGGATTTCGTCAACGCAGTTGCCGGGCTGCTGACCCGGCTGCCGGTGCGCGAGTTGCTGGATGCCCTGCAGGCCGTCGAGCGGGCCGCCGGCCGCGACCGGGCTCAGTCGCAACGCTGGGGGCCCCGGCCGCTGGACCTCGACATACTCTGTTTCGGTCAGCTGCGCATTGAAGAGCCGGGTCTGCACCTGCCGCACCCGGGCATCGCCGAGCGAAATTTTGTATTGTTGCCGTTGCTCGAGCTAGCGCCGGGATTGCAGATTCCGGGGCTTGCGCCACTGCTAGGGCTGGTTGCCAGGCTCGGCGATGGCGGTCTGGAACCACTGGAGTGACATCGCAGGGCCGAGAGGACCCGCGAGGTAAACAATAACAAGCAGACGGCCGCATGCCCGAATCCCGTTACATTGCCATCGAAGGTCCTATCGGTGTGGGCAAGACCAGTCTCGCGCGGCGCCTGGCAGAGAGCCTGGAAGCCGAGCTGTTACTCGAGGCGCCGGCGGAGAATCCGTTTCTCCAACGCTTTTACGCCGACCCGCGCGGACATGCGCTGCCGGCCCAGCTGTTTTTCCTGTTTCAGCGAGCCCGACAGGTCGAGGATCTGCGCCAGGCCGACATCTTCGGCGAAGTTCGGGTGTCTGATTTCATGATCGAGAAGGACCGGCTGTTCGCCGGGATCAATCTGAATCGCGACGAGCTGGAGCTGTACGAGAAAGTCCACGACTCGCTGTCGTTCGGCGGTCCCGAACCGGATCTCGTCGTCTACCTGCAGGCGCCGGTGGACACGCTGATGTTCCGTATCGCCCGGCGCGGCATCGATTACGAGCAACGTATCGGTCGGCGCTACCTGGAGCGGCTGGCCGAAGCCTATGCGCGGTTTTTTCACGATTACGACAGTGCGCCACTGCTGATCGTGAACGCTGCAACCATCGATCCGATCAACAACGACGATCACTACGACATGCTGCTGAACGAAATCCAGCGCATTCGCAGCGGCCGGCATTTCTTCAACCCGCTGGTCTCCGCGCTGGCCTGAGCGCTCCGGGAGCCGAGAGCCATGTACAAACAATTGCAGCAACGCGGTATGGCCAAGCCGCCGGTCAACGTCGCGAGCCTGGCCGAAATGAAAGCCTCAGGCGAGCCGATCGCCTGCCTGACGGCCTACGATGCCAGTTTCGCGCGCATTGTCGATGAGGCCGGCACCGACCTGGTGCTGGTCGGAGATAGCCTGGGCATGGTGATCCAGGGCCATGACACCACCGTGCCGGTAACGGTCGACGACATCATCTATCATTCGCGCAGCGTTGCGCGCGGCCTCAGGCGCGCCTTCCTGGTCGCGGACATGCCGTTCATGAGCTACAGCAACGCACCGCAGGCACTGGAAAACGCGGTGCGGCTGATGCAGACGGGTGGCGCGATGATGGTCAAGCTGGAAGGCGGAGCAGGGCAGGTGAGCATCGTCGAGCATCTGGCCGCGCACGACATCCCGGTGTGTGCCCACCTG
>CBFCXA010000276.1:0-3747 GCA_965601985.1 uncultured Chromatiales bacterium
GCCTGTTTCTGCTCCAGCTCCATTGGCAGAATCTCGGAGAACCGCAAACCTACCCAGCCCGCATCGTCATAACGTTTTTCCACCGGTTCGTAGAGCTTGCCCAGGTCATCGATGATCGCTTCGAGCAGCGACGCCATGGGCTGGTACTCGGTGGGCAGCGGGATGCTCGGCTCGGGCGGAAGATCGGTAACGTTCGCGATGTACAAGCCATCGTCCTGCCGCTCGACTTCGCCAACCTGGAATTTCGCGCTGCCGACTGCGGTGATTCCGAGAATCCCGTCGCTGCCCTGGTACCAATCGGTGATCCGTGCGCGGGTCCCCACGCTCACCAACCGCGCCTCGCCAACCTCGGTGCCCTCGAGGATCAGCACGACGCCGAACTCGCTGTCGCTCTTCATGCAATTGCTGACCATGTCGAGGTACCGCGGCTCGAACACGCGCAGCGGAAGCGGGCCCTGTGGAAACAGGACGGTTCGCAAGGGAAACAGCGGCAGTGGTTTGTCGCTCAATGCAGGACCAGTGTCGGTTTTCGGCAACTATACCCGACTGCAGCGCTGCAGCGAGCCGCCGTCAGACGGCAGCAAGCGCCGCTGCCAGCCGTTCCTGGATACCCTCGAAGCCACCGTTGCTCATCACCACGACCCGGTCGCCGGGGCGCGCCGTCTGCGCAACGGCGGTGACGATGCTGCCGGTGTCGCGGTGCACCTGGGCCTGGGACAGGCTTGAGAAGCTGGCCGGCAGGTCCCAGTCAAAGTCATCCGCGGCAAATACCCAGACCGCGTCGGCCCGGTCGAATGCGCCGGCCAGCGTATCGCGATGCACACCCATCCGCATGGTGTTGGAGCGCGGCTCGAAGACCACCAGCACGCGTCCTTCCGCGGTATCACGCAATCCGGCGATGGTCCGCACAATCGCGGTCGGGTGATGAGCGAAATCGTCGTAGAGCTCAACGCCCGAATAACTGCCGCGCAACTCAAGGCGGCGCTTCACGCCGCTGAAGCGCCCGACCGCTTCCAGTGCCGCCTCCGGCGCAACGCCTGCCGCGGCAGCCGCGGCGATCGCCGCGGCCGCGTTCTCGGCATTGTGGCTGCCGGTGAGTTGCCAGCCGACACGAGCAATCAAGGCATCACCCCGGTGCAGTTCGAGCTGATTGCCGGCCGTTTCGCAGCGCCAGTCGGGCTTGTCGCCGGCGCCGCTGGCGAACCGCTCGACCGGCGTCCAGCAACCGCGCGCCAGCAAGGCATCGAGATTGGTGTCTCCGGCGCGAAGAATCAGCCGGCCCGCGGCCGGCATTGCCCGCAGTAGCTGGTGAAACTGCCACTGGATCGCTTCGAGGTCGGCGTAGATGTCGGCGTGGTCGAACTCGAGGTTGTTGATGGTGCAGATCTCCGGACGGTAGTGCAGGAACTTGGCCCGCTTGTCGAAGAACGCGGTGTCGTATTCGTCGGCCTCGATGACGAACCATTCGCCAGCCCCGAGGCGCGCGGAACTGTCGAAATCGCGCGGCACGCCGCCGATCAGAAAGCCCGGCTCCAGCCCGGCGCAGTCGAGGATCCAGGCCAGCAGGCTGGTGGTCGTGGTCTTGCCGTGGGTGCCGGCCACCGCAATCACGCGCCGATCGCGTAACACGTGCCGGGCCAGCCATTCCGGTCCGGAGACGTAGGGCAGCCGACGGTCCAGCATCTCTTCGACGACCGGCATGCCGCGCGTCATCACGTTGCCGACCAACAGCGCATCCGCCCCCTGGTCGAGCTGCGCCGAACCGAAACCCTCGGTCAGTTCGATCCCCAGTGCGGCCAGCTGGTCGCTCATCGGCGGGTAAACATTTCGGTCCGACCCCGTGACGCGATGCCCGGCCGCGCGCGCGATGGCAGCGACGCCGCCCATGAAGGTCCCGCAGATGCCGAGTATGTGAACGTGCATCAGTCGGCCGGCGGGACCAGCAACAGCAGAATATTCGTGTGCACGAAGAAGTAGGCGATTGCGATCAACAGTCCGAGCGCGAACGGCCGGGACAGCGCCTCGGCCAGGATGTGACCGCCGATCACGAACGACCAGACCAGGATCATCAGTATCGCGGCGGTCGGCAGCGCCGCATCGAGCTCCGCGGCCGACAGCCCGGTTCGCCAGAGATAAAAAGGGATGGTCAGCAGGCTGAGCAGCGCGCTGGTACCAAATACCGCGGTCGCGGTCTGCCGGTAGCGGGGCATACGGCCGGTCAGTCCCAGCAGCAGCGCCAGGCTGGCACCGATCAGCACGGCATCTGCGAGCATCATCTGCAGCGCACGGGCGGTGGTTCCCGGCAGCATCAGCGCCAGCGGCAACTGGGTAAGCAGGTAGGCAACAATGGTCGCGCCCAGCAACAGTCCCGAGGCAGGCAGGTCCTGTGGGCCGCGGCGGCGAATAGCGATGTCGGCAAAAGCCCTGACGAGTGCGTACATGGTGCTCAGATTCGGCGCGGCTTGACCGGGCCAGGATATGATCCTCTACACTCCCTGCTTATGCCAGCCCCGCAACCAGCCGCGAGTCTCATTTCGACACAATCGGAGCTGGAGGGTGCCTGCCGCGACTTCGATACCTGCGACTGCATCGCGGTCGACACGGAGTTCAACCGAACCAACACCTATAAGCCGCAGCTCTGCGTGGTCCAGCTCGCCGCCGATTCACGGCTGGCCCTGCTGGACATGCTGCCCGAACAGGACTTCACAGCGCTCGAAAGACTGCTGGCTACCAATCCGTCCTTGAAGTTATTCCACGCCGCCAAGCAGGATTTCGAGGCATTGCTGCTCAGCTGCGAGTTCCTGCCCAACCGCGTTCTCGACACGCAGATTGCCGCCGGGTTTCTCGGCTATCCCGCACAGATCGGCTACGCGCGGCTGGTACAGGAAGTGCTTGGCATCGAACTCGACAAGGGCGAAACGCGGACCGACTGGTCGCGGCGGCCATTGAGCGATCGCCAGCTGCACTACGCAGCCGCCGACGTCAGCCATTTGTTCGCACTCTACGAGGTATTGAAGACCCGGCTGGAGCAAGCCGGCCGCTACGAATGGGCCATGGAGGACAGCGCCCGGTTGCTGGACCCCGCCCTGTACCGCGTTGACCCAGACGAAGCCTGGCAACGGCTGCCCGGGCTGGCGTACCAGCCGGTCGAAGTGCAGGCGCGCGGCCGGGCGCTGGCCGCCTGGCGCGAAGCGCGGGCCCTGCGCATCGACCGGCCGCGCCAGTGGGTGCTCGGCGACAAACTGCTGCTGGCGATCGCTCAGGCCAATCCGGCCGAAACGCAGGCGCTTGGCGATATCCCGGACCTGCCGCCGGCCATCGCCCGCCGGCAGGGCGACCAAATTCTATCGAGCCTTGCAGAAGCGAACCGGGCGCTCGCCGCCGGCGAACTCGAGCTGGAACGCAAATCACGCTCCGACGCGCCGGACCCGGCGGCGGTGAAGGCGCTCGGCGCCGTGCTGCGCGAGCAGGCAGAACACATGGGCATGGCGCCGGAGATCCTGGCGACTCGTCGCGAGTTGCTGGGGCTGCTGCGGGGAGAACTGGAGCAGCCCGTGATGTCCGGGTGGCGGCGAGAAGCAGTCGGCGAGCGTTTGTTGGCTGCGTTGCCCTAGCGGACGGTTACGACAAGCTCGCAAGACTCTCCGCGACGGAGTGCTGGCACGAGGCTTTCTTGCTTCACAGCTTCTGTTTCCGCGAGCGAGGGCCGGTAAGCCTGATCGGGGGACGCCGTGAATACATCCCTGT
>CBFCXA010000277.1:0-3739 GCA_965601985.1 uncultured Chromatiales bacterium
TGCGGAGGTTTGGGCCCGCTGGCCGGGACTCTATACTCGACTCTTGTCGGTCCCTGACAGCTGTCAAGATCCCCGGAAATGGAAGACAACCTGCCCTATCTGATCACCGTCGCGGCCACGCTGACCGCGGTTATCGTGTCGGTGCTGATTCACTATGAGGGGCTGCGCCTGCTCAGCCGCTGGGTCACGCTAGACCTTCTGCCCGAGCGTATCCGCATCGTGTCGCTGATCTTCGGCCAGTTGATACTGCATGTGGTCGGGATCGCGCTTTTCGCGATGGCCAATCACGCGCTGAGCCAGCAACCGGGTTTCGGCAGCTTCCTGGAAATCGGCGCCGAGAACTGTATGACCCAGCAGACCATGAATGCAGTCGACTTCCTGTATTACTCGGCAGTCGTATATACGACGCTTGGCTTCGGCGATATTGTCGCCTACGGACCGGTGCGCATCCTGGCCGGGATGGAAGCCCTGGTCGGCCTGGTGCTGATTACCTGGTCTGCGTCGTTTACCTTCCTGAAAATGCAGATTTACTGGGGTCGCGGCTGATGTCGTCGGCTGTAGAAGCTGCATCGTCTTGCCTGGCAACAACTGGAGTAAGTATCTCGTGCAGATATTCAGACTATCCGGCCTGCTGGCTACGGCCCTGCTGGTGAACGCCTGCAGCAGCAACGGCCAGCCGCTGCAGGCAACCGCCCAGGTGATCGACCTGCCCCGTTTCATGGGCGACTGGTACGTGATCGCCAGCATTCCGGTCACCATTCCGCTGTTCAGCGAGGCCGGCGCACACAACGCCATAGAAAATTATCAGCTCACCGACGAGGGCGTGATCCAGACGACCTATACCTTTCGCAAGGATTCATTCGACGGACCAATCAAGCGCATGCGGCCGAAAGGCTTCGTCTATAACGAGGAAACCAACGCCGAGTGGCGCATGCAGTTTTTATGGCCATTCCGAGCTGCCTATCTGATCGCCTGGGTGGACGAAGATTATCAGCAGACGATTATCGGCGAGCCGAAGCGTCGCTACGTCTGGGTCATGGCCCGGCAGCCGGAAATTACAGCGGATCAATACCAGGCGCTGGTCGAGCGCGTGGCGGCCATGGGTTACGACACGGCAAAGCTCGAGCGCGTGCCTCAGCGCTGGCCCGAGGACTCGGACGCGCCGCCGAGGTAGTCGCGTACGCGATCGGGAAAGTCGGTGAATACGCCGTCTGCACCGAGCTCGCCCAGCAGCAGCGCCAGCAGGCCGTCGAAGCTGGTACAGCCATCCGGCAAGGCATCGGCGCGCAGCGTGTAGGGATGAACCTTCAGGCCACAGGCATGCGCCTCGGCCACCAGGTCGCGGCCCGCGCGCAGCCGCCCGTCGGCTTCGGACAATTGAAACAGGCTGAGTGACGGACCGATCGCATCGGCATAAGCGCTGACCGCTTCGAGCTGGCCGGCCAGCCCCGCATTGGCACTACCGACCAGCTGCACCATTGAGGCATCTTTACAGCGCGGGTCGCCGCGCAGCCGCTCCAGCGTCGGTGCGTCGAAACACTGCAGGTACAGCGGTGAACCCGGCACCAGGTAGTCGTGTGCGGCGAGTGTGGCCAGCACTGCATCGGCCAGATCCACGCCTGCCGCGGAGTGCCAGGCCGGGCCCTTGATTTCCGGGTACACGCCTATTGATCTGCCGGTGGATTTTTCCAGCCCACGGATCAGCGTCAGTTCCTCGTCCAGTGTCGGGATCCGGAACAGCGCGGCCTCTGGCGGGAAACGGCCCGGCCAGGCAGCCGCCCCGCTACGCGGATCGCTGCGCTCGTGCAGTCGCAGCTGTCGGATTTCTTCCAGCTCGAAGTCGATGCAGTAATGGCGGCCGTCATCGCGCGCCCGCCCCGGATACATGTCCGCGACGTCGGTCAGTGCATCGAGATACAGATCGTGAAACACCAGCGGTACGCCGTCGCGGCTGGTGACGACATCCTGTTCGAGATAATCGGCGCCCAGGCCGAGCGCCAGGGTCTTGGCCGCGAGACTGTGCTCCGGAAGATAGGCGCTGGCGCCGCGGTGCGCGATGACGATCGGGGCCGAACTCGTCGCCGCGCTCATCGTTCGCCCGGGCGCGAGCCCGCTAGCCGGCCTGCTCGGCCGCCTCCTCTTCGACGCCGAGCCGCTGGTGCATGATCGGGCTGGTAGTCGTGTACTGCAGCGGGATCTTCTTGCCCGGCTCGATGATGGCCTTGGCGGCAAAGGCTGCCAGCGCGGCTTCGTGAAAGCCGCTGAGGATCAGCTTCTTCTTGCCGGGATAGTCGGCAATATCGCCGATCGCGAAAATGCCCGGAATGCTGGTCTCGAAGGTCTCGGTGCTGACGCCGATCATCTTGCGCTTGATCTCCAGGCCCCATTCCTCGATCGGGCCCAGTTTGGGCGACAGACCGAAGAACACCAGCACCTGGTCGGCCGGCAGCAGCTCGGTGCTGCGGTCCTTGAACTTGATGTGCACGCCGGTCAACCGCTCGCCCTCCAGCTCCAGTCCGGCGGGCATGGCCTCGAGAATTATTTTGGCTTTGCCGGCATCAGCCAGCGACTGCAGGGCCGCTGCCGTGGCCGCAGCACCGCGAAACTCGTCACGTCGATGCACCAGCGTCATGCTGGCCGCCGACGGCGCCAGTTCCACCGCCCAGTCCAGGGCAGAGTCACCGCCGCCGAATACGACCAGGTGCTGGCCTGCGAACTGCGCGGGATCACGTACCCGGTAATGCAGGCTTTTACCCTCCAGCTCCTCGGCGTCCGGGAAGCGCAGCTTGCGCGGCGTAAACGAGCCGACGCCGCCGGCGATGAATACGGTGCGCGCAGCAAACTCGGTGCCGGCGCTGGTTACGACGCGAAAACCGTCGTCTGTCTTCTCGACCTCGGTCACCTGCTCGCCCAGATGAAAGCGCGGCTCGAACGGCGCGATCTGCTCCATCAGTCGGTCGGTCAGTTCCTGACCGGTACAGACCGGCACGGCGGGGATGTCATAGATCGGCTTGTCGGGATAAAGCTCGGTGCACTGGCCGCCCGGGTGCGCGAGGCTGTCGACGATATCCGCCTTGAGGCCGAGCAGGCCGAGTTCGAAGACCTGGAACAGCCCGCAGGGGCCGGCGCCCACGATCAGGGCATCTGTCTGGATAGTCATGTCGGGATCTCGGCGCCCGTAGTGCGTCAGCTCATCGGGCCGTGATAGTCGAAGGGCGCGAAATGGTACTGGAGGCGCGCTCGGTCAACAAGCAAGGCTCACCGCCGGGTCGCTCAGTCCATGTCGAACTCGATGACTTCCCACTGAGAGGTCTCCTCGCCACGCGCCAGCTTGCGGATTGCGTCGGTGATGCCGCGGTCGTTCCACTCGACGATGTCATCGGCGCGGTCCATGATCACCTGGTGCATCGCCACCGTGCCGCCGAAGGACTGCAGCGCGAGAACCGGCTTTTTGGCCGCCTGGGCCACATCCAGCTGGAACTTGGCGAGTTCCTCGTTGCGCGCGTAGGTAACCATCGGGACGACCACGATTTCGGCCGGCTCAATCTGCTCGCGCAGCGCCTCTTTCATCGCCTCCAGCCCGCCCGACGGCATTTCGTCAGGCTTGCTGACGTTGACGTAAACGAAGTTTTCTCGGTTCTCCAGATACTCGAAAAAACGCAGGTAATCGGCATCGGACTCGAACAGGTGCACGACATAGACTCGGATCGGATCTTGCTGGGACACGGCAGGCTCCCGG
>CBFCXA010000278.1:0-3722 GCA_965601985.1 uncultured Chromatiales bacterium
GAGGTCGATACCGGTGTTCAGGCCCATCGAGTCGAGCATAAAGGCGAGATCTTCGGTCACGATATTGCCGCTGGCCCCCGGCGCAAACGGGCAGCCGCCGATGCCGCCGAGCGAGCTGTCGAGCGTGGTAATGCCTTCTTCCAGCGCCGCCAGCGCATTGGCCAGGCCCAGGCCGCGGGTGTTGTGCAGGTGCACGCCCGTCAGTTTGTCTTTGCCGACCTCGGTCCAGATCAGGCGGATCATGCGCCTGAGCTGAGCCGGGTTGGCATAGCCGGTGGTGTCCGACAGGCCGACCTCATCGCAGCCGAGTTCGATCAGCTGGCGCGCCAGGTCCACGACCTTGCCTTCCGGCACGTGGCCTTCCAGCGTGCAGCCAAACGCGGTCGACAGGCCGCCTTCGAAGGCCGGGCGCTGGTCGGCCGGCAGGCTGTCCAGCAGTTCGACGATCTTGCGCACCTCGTCGAGTACCTGGGCGTGGGTTTTCTTCAGGTTGGCCTTGCTGTGCGTCTCGCTGACCGACAGTGGCAGCGTGATCTTGTGCGCGCCGGCTTTGACCGCGTTCTCCGCGCCCTTGAAGTTCGGTACCAGCGCCGCGACGGTCAGGCCGTCGATGCCGCGCGCCCATTCAACGACTTCGCCGGTGTCGGCCAGTTGCGGCAACAGTTTCGGCGGTACGAAGGAGCCGACCTCGATTTCACGCACCCCGGCGTCGGCCTCGGCCTGGATCCAGGCTTTCTTCGCGTCGGTCGGCATGATGGACTGGATGCTCTGCAGCCCGTCGCGGGGTCCGACTTCGCTGATCAGGATATCGATATCGCTCATGACACTGGTTCCCCATCTGGCTGGAAGCCCCCTGGTATGGCGGCTCCGTCACACTTAGACAGCCCGTAAGGCATAATGCTCCCCGCCCGCGGGGGATCGCGCCGGGCAAAAAAATCAGCATAACCAAAAAGGCAGGACGATGGCAGGAGATGGGGCCTTGCCCCTGGCGGGCGTCAGGGTAGTTGAGTTCACGCATATGGTGATGGGGCCGGCGGCAGGGCTGATCCTTGCCGATATGGGCGCCGACGTGATCCGAATCGAGCCGGCCAGGGGCGACAATACGCGGCGCCTGCCCGGTTCCGGCGCCGGCTATTTCCCCATGTACAACCGCAACAAGCGCAGCCTGTGCGTGGATCTCAAGTCCGAAGCCGGCAAGGCCGCGGTGTTGAAACTGCTCGAAGACGCCGATGTGCTGATCGAGAATTTCCGGCCCGGCACCATGGACCGGCTCGGCTTTGGTTACGACGCGCTGAGCAAGATGAACCCGCGTCTGATCTATTGCTCGGAGAAGGGCTTTCTCAGTGGCCCGTACGAGCACCGCACCGCGCTGGACGAGGTGGCGCAGATGATGGGTGGTCTGGCCTATATGACCGGCCCGCCGGGTAAGCCGCTGCGCGCCGGTACTTCGGTCATCGACGTCCAGGGCGGTATGTTCGGCGCCACCGGCGTGCTGGCCGCGCTGTTCCAGCGCGAGACTACCGGCCATGGCCAGTATGTCGTCGCATCGCTATACGAGAGCACCGTGTTCCTGGTCGGCCAGCACATGGCCCAGTACGCGGTCACCGGCAAGGCCGCGGCGCCGATGCCGGCGCGCGTGTCGGCCTGGGCGATCTACCAGGTCTTCGATACCGGCGACGACGACCAGGTGTTCGTCGGCGTGGTCAGCGACAAGCAGTGGAAGAGCTTCTGCGAGGCCTTCGAACTGACCGAGTTCGCGAACGATTCGAGCCTCGACACCAACAACGCCCGCGTCGAGCACAAGGAACGCATCCTGCCGGTGATCAAGGACACTTTTCGTCAGTACACCAAGCAGCAGCTGATGGACAAGCTGGAGAAGACCGGCCTGCCATTCGCGCCGATCACCCGGCCGGAGGAACTATTCGACGATCCGCACCTGGCCGCCGGCGGCGGACTGCTGCCGCTGACCGTGACCGATGGCGATCACGCCGGGGAGGCAACGAAATTGCCGGCGCTGCCGCTGGAGATGGATGGCCGGCGCTTTGGTGTGCATCACGATGTGCCAAGAGCGGGTCAGCACTCGCGCGAAATTCTTGCCGAGGCCGGCTACTCGGAGGCTGACATCGAGCAGATGCTCGAGCAGGGCGTCATTGGCGCGGAGTAGGGCGACCGGGCCTCAGCCGGTCGGACGCGCTGGCAGATAGACCCAGGGCCGGCGCAGGCGATCACGCGCCTGAAAGGCCAGAATCTCATCATCGCGCTTCTGCGTGACGGCAATGCCATCCAGCCCTTCCAGCAGCATATCGCGATCGCCCGGAGCAATTTCGAATGCATGTGTGGCACCGTCCGGCGCGGTTACGGTGTTGCTTTCCAGGTCGACAGTCAGCTGCCGCGCCGCTGGATCGGCCTCGACCTGCTGCGCGAGATCTTCGACCAGCGATTCCTCGAGCACCACGGGCAGAATCCCGTTGCGCACGCAGTTGCCCTGGAAGATCGCGCCGAAACTCGGCGCAATGACGCAGCGGATGCCCCATTCGTGCAGTGCCCAGACCGCATGTTCGCGTGATGAGCCGCAGCCGAAGTTGGCGCCGCTCAGGATGATTTTTGCCTGATCGTAGGGCGCCTGGTTCAGGATGAAGTCCGGGTCCGGGTCACGACCGCCCGGGCTGGTGTAACGCCAGCCGGCGAACAGGCCTTCGCCCAGGCCCTGTTTCGACACGCGTTTCATCTCGCGGCTCGGGATGATGATGTCGGTGTCGATGTTAAGGCGCAGGATCGGAGCGGCGATCGCGGTCAGTCGGGTGAACTTTTCCATCAGTTGGTCGCTCCGGCAGTCGTCGTATCGCGCACGTCGGTGAGTCGGCCGGTAATTGCTGACGCCGCCACGGTGGTCGGGCTGGCCAGATGGGTGCGCGTGCGCGGGCCCTGACGGTTCTCGAAATTCCTGTTGGTGCTGCTGACCACCCGGGTTTCCAGGCCGAAGTTCTCGCCGCCGGCGAAAAAGCACATCGAGCAGCCGGCCTCGCGCCATTCGAAACCCGCGTCGGTGAATACCTGGTCCAGGCCCTCGGCTTCCGCGGCCTGTTTCACCAGCCCCGAGCCCGGGACGACGATGGCCTTGATGCCGTCCGCGACCTTGTTACCGCGCACGATCTCGGCCGCGGCGCGCAGGTCGCTGAGGCGGCTGTTGGTGCAGGAACCAATGAAAGCGGCCTCGATCGGAATGCCGGCCATTGGTGTGCCGGGCTCGAGATCCATGTACTCCAGCGCTTTGCGCATCAGTTCGCGGCGCTGGGGATCGGGCTCGTCGTCGGGGTTGGGAACCGCCTCGTCGATGCCGATCGAGTGCTGTGGACTGGTGCCCCAGGTGACCTGCGGAATGATGTCCGCGACATCGATGACGATTTCGCGATCGAAGCGCGCATCGTCGTCACTGACCAGTCCGCGCCAGTAGTCCAGCGCGCGATCCCAGTCCGGCCCGGCCGGTGCGTAGGGTCGACCCTGTACGTAGTCGAAGGTCCTGTCGTCCGGCGCGATCAGGCCGGTCCAGGCACCGAATTCCACGGCCATGTTGCACAGTGTGAAGCGCGCTTCCATCGGCAGCGCCGCGACCGCGCTGCCGGCGAACTCGATCGCATAACCGACGCCGCCGGATGCGCCATGCTCGGCGATCAGGTGCAGGATCAGGTCCTTGGCCGTGACCCCGGTCGGCAGCTCGCCGT
>CBFCXA010000279.1:0-3688 GCA_965601985.1 uncultured Chromatiales bacterium
AGGGCACGCTCTAGGGTCCGGCATGTACAGCACGACGCTGGCCATCATCGACGGGGGCGGCGCGAACATCGCGTCGCTGAAGTTTGCGCTTGCGCGGCTCGGCCGGGACGACGCGCTGCTGACCACGGACCCTGACGTAATTCGCGCCGCCCGGCACGTAATCCTGCCCGGTGTCGGCGCCGCGCGCGATGCCATGGAACGTTTGCAGGCCGCAGATCTCGTCGCGCTGATCGGCGAACTGACCCAGCCGCTGCTGGGCATCTGCTTGGGCATGCAGCTGCTGTTCGAATCTTCGGCCGAAGACCAGGCCGACTGCCTCGGCCTGCTGCCCGGACGCGCGGAACGCTTCGAGCCGGCGCCCGACCGCAGCGTGCCGCACATGGGCTGGAACCGCGTCTGGCGCGAGCGGGACGACGAGTTGCTGCATGACATAGACGACGGGGCGCAGTTCTACTTCGTACACAGCTACGCATTACCGACCGGTGACTTCACGATTGGCCGCTGCGAGTACGGGCGAGAGTTCTCGGCCGTGGTCCGGCGCGGCAACGTGATGGGCACACAATTTCACCCGGAGCGGTCGGGCCAGCATGGCGCGCGCCTGCTGGCCAATTTCCTGGCCCTTTGAGTACGACTAGCTAAATGGAAGTCATACCGGCAATAGACCTGCTAGACGGCGGCGTAGTGCGCCTGCTCAAGGGCGACTTCGACCAGGTCACCCGCTACGAAGAGGACCCGGTAGCGCTCGCCAGGCGCTACCTGGCCGCCGGCCTGACGCGTCTGCATGCGGTCGATCTCGACGGCGCGAAGACCGGCGAGCCGGTCAACATGCCGGTGATCGCCGCCTTTGCCGGGGCCGGCCTGCGGGTCCAGGCCGGTGGCGGTATCCGCGATCTCGCACGACTGCAGGCGTTGCTGGATGCCGGCGCCGAGCGCGCGGTCATCGGTTCTGTCGCGGTCGACGACCCCGATACCGTCAGCACCTGGATCGACGCGGTCGGTGCGTCGCGTATGGTACTGGCCTTCGACGTCGAACTGGACGCCGACGGCACGCCACAGGCAAAGACCCACGGGTGGACCCGGGGCAGCGGCATCAGTCTCTGGGAACTGCTCGAACGCTATGCGCCCACCGGTGTGCGCGACGTGCTGTGCACCGACATCTCGCGCGACGGCACGCTGGAAGGACCGAACACGGCGCTTTATCGTGCCTGCACGCAGCGCTTCCCGGACGTACGTTTTATTGCCTCCGGCGGCGTCAGCGGCGCGGCCGACCTGCCTGCGCTCGCGGCAACCGGCGCGGCCGGCGTGGTTTCAGGCAAGGCGCTGCTCGACGGCCGACTGACCCTCGAGGAGATCGAACAATTCTTGCGCGACGCATAATTCCCTGCCTGGACGTGCGCGACGGCCAGGTGGTCAAGGGCGTGCAGTTCCGCGATCACGTGGTCATGGGCGACATCATGGAGCTGGCTGCCCGCTATCGCGAGGAAGGCGCGGACGAACTGGTGTTCTACGACATCACCGCGAGTCCCGACGGTCGAAAAGTCGACCGGCGCTGGGTCAACAGGGTCGCCGAGGTACTCGACATCCCGTTCAGTGTCGCCGGTGGCATTCGCAGCGTCGCAGATGCCGAGGAAGTGCTGAACTACGGCGCCGACAAGATTTCCATCAACAGCCCGGCGCTGGCCCGCCCCGACCTGGTCACGGAGCTGGCGAAGCGCTTCGGCTCGCAGTGCGTTGTGGTCGGCGTCGACAGTCGCGACGAAGACGGTGTGTACCGCGTCTACCAGTACACCGGCGATCCGGACAAGACCCGGCACAGCGGGCGCGAGACGGTCGAATGGGTGCGCGAAGTGCAGGAGCTCGGTGCCGGAGAGATCGTGCTCAACTGCATGAACCAGGACGGGGTACGCCGCGGCTACGACATCGACCAGCTCGCACTGGTGCGGGAAGCCGCGACGATCCCGTTGATAGCGTCCGGCGGAGCCGGCGAAATGGCGCACTTCGCCGAGGTCTTTCAACATGCGCGCGTCGACGGCGCGCTGGCGGCCAGCGTATTCCATACGGCCGCAATCAACATCGGCGAACTGAAGCAATTCCTGCGGCAGCAGGGCGTGGAGATACGCGAATGAGTGACAAGGGCCTGGACTACCTCGAGGTACTGCAGCAAATCATCGAGAGCCGCCGCGTGGCGAGTGCCGATACGAGCTACACCGCCAAGCTGTTCGCAGCCGGCACCTCGCGCATCGCGCAAAAGGTGGGCGAGGAAGGCGTAGAGGTCGCGATTGCGGCGGTCCAGGGCGATCGGCCGCGGCTGACTGCCGAATCTGCCGACCTGCTCTATCACCTGCTGGTATTGCTTCGCGACCAGGATCTGAGCCTGCAGGAAGTGGTGCGCGAACTCGAGCAACGCCGCCGCTGACTCCCGGAACAGCACTCCGGCGCTTTCGGTCATCGCGCCACGCATCGGTACAATCCCGGGCATGGCCGACGACTCAGAACGCCCTTCGCGCGCCGGACTGCGCCGACCATGGCTGGGGATGCTGGTCCTGGCGACCGCGCTCGCCGGCCAGCCGCTCGCACGCAGCATCAACCGACTGATTCTCGGCACCGCCGGCGACTACGCCTTCTGGGGCTTCATCGTCATGGGTATCGCAGGTGTAATCATCGTCGCAAGGTGGCTGGACGCAGACGAACTGCCGGCCTCTATCGCCGGCTTCGCGGGGGGCATGCTGGTCTGGCATGGCCTGGCCGAAGGCTGCCTGCGTTTCTTCGCCGATCGTTTCGGCGTCGGCTCGGTCGACTACGGCGGCTTCCCGCTCGACGGCCGCTACGCGCTGCTGATGTCCACCGCGACAATTCTGCTCGGGGTGTTCGCGTTGTTCGGCATGCTGAACCGGGAGACCCGCTGCAATTTCATGCGCTGGTGTCAGCGTCGCCTGAACTGGTCGCCCGGCGATCCAACGCCAGGTTACCGGCGCAGCTACGCCCGCATCGCCGCGCTGGAAACCGTCTTCGTTCAGTGGCTGGTGTTCCTGCTGTTCCTCTATCTAGGTGGCAGCTTCGGCACCGGTTTTTACCTCGCCATGCTCGCGTGGTCGCTGTTCCTGCTCTGGCAGTTGTTTCGATACCCGCGCGCCGGCCCGGCGTTCCGCTACGCAATCCCGATTGCTGTACTGCTGTTTTCGCTGGCGGAGGTAGGCGCGTTCTTCGGCCTGTATCCGGAGTACTGGAAGAGCGTTGCAAGCTACCCAATCAGCAATCTGCTGACGCTTTTTGTGTTTGCAGGAGGCGCCTGGCTGCTGATCACGAACGCCAGGCCGGTCGGCGCGGTTACGGCCTAGATCACGAACTCGGTCGCCGGTTCGCGCAGGTTGTAGCGTGAACTCATCACGTAGCCGTAGGCACCGGCATTGGCAATCAGCAGCACGTCGCCTTCCTCGCAGGGCGGCAGCAGACGATCGTTGCCGAGCCGGTCGCCGGTCTCGCAGTTCGGCCCGACGACGTTGACCATCTGGCTGGCCGGTTCACCGAGCCGGGTCAAGTTGACGATCTCGTGATAGGCGCCATACAGCGCCGGCCGGATCAGCGAATTCATGCCGGTGCTCACTCCGACATACTGCACGTCGCCCTTGCCCTTCACCTGGGTAACGGTCGCCAGCAGCACACCGGCCTCGGCCGCCACGTAGCGCCC
>CBFCXA010000280.1:0-3667 GCA_965601985.1 uncultured Chromatiales bacterium
AGGTCGCCCGACGAGGCGGCGCGATCACGGTTGCCGAGCCCCGGCCGGGCTACGCTTATAGTGGTGCGCAGCTGCAAAGAATCGCGACCGGTGAGTTCGCGGTCGACGGCGACCTGGTGGCCGCCAAGCGCTTGCTGCGGTCGATACTCGCCCACTACCTCGGTGATCGGCCACTGAAGACGCGCCGCGTACTGGCCGCGATGCACCGCTGAAGCCGGGATCTGCAACCGGCGGATTGAGACGCGCTGTACTTGATGAGAACATGCGCTGCCGAGCCGGGGCGGTCGCCTGAGCGGGCAATCCATGAACAGATCAAATTCCATCCTGCTGGGCGTCAATATCGACCATATTGCGACCCTGCGTCAGGCACGCGGGACCCGCTACCCGGATCCGGTCGAGGCCGCAGCGCTGGCCGAAAGAGCCGGGGCCGATTCTATTACCGTGCACCTGCGCGAGGACCGGCGACACATCCAGGAGCGGGACGTGCGTCTGCTGGCCGAGACCCTGCAGACGCGCATGAACCTCGAGATGGCGCTCACCGAGGACATGCTCGCCTTCGCCGAGACTCTCGCGCCGGCTGACTGCTGCCTGGTACCGGAGCGCCGCGAGGAGCTGACTACCGAGGGCGGGCTGGATGTCGCTGCACAGACCGATGCGCTGTCGTCGGCCTGTGACCGGCTCTCAGCACGCGGCATCCGCGTATCGCTGTTCGTCGATCCGGAACCGCTGCAGCTGGACGCGGCTCGCGCGACCGGCGCGCCGGTGGTCGAACTGCATACCGGCGCCTACGCCGATGCGCCGGATTCCGAGCAGGCCGGACGCGAACTCGCGCGTATCACAACCGCGGCACGTCACGCCGCCGAGCTGGGCCTTACGGTGCACGCCGGCCATGGCCTGAACTATCACAACGTGCAGCCGGTGGCTGCGATTTCTGAACTCGTCGAACTGAACATCGGCCATGCGATCGTCGCGCGTGCGGTGCTGGACGGGCTGCCGGCGGCAGTCGCCCGCATGCGGGAACTGATGGACGCGGCGAGACGCGCATGATTTTCGGCATCGGCGTCGACATACTGCGCATCGATCGCGTCGAGTCGGTGTATCGCCGCTTCGGCGAGCGTTTCGTCAGTCGCCTGCTTATGCCGGAGGAGCTCGAAGGTTTTCGCCGCAGCAAGCGCCCGGTGCGTTTCCTGACCATGCACTTCGCAGCCAAGGAAGCGGTGGTAAAGGCCATGGGTACGGGCTTTGCCAACGGCATGTGGATTCGTGATACCGGGACCGTGCCGGACCGCTTTGGTCGCCCGGAAGTCGTGTTTTCGCCGCGGGGGGACGCGAAGTGTGCCGAGCTTGGCGTCGGCAGCGGCCACCTGACGCTGACTGACGAAGCAGGGCTGGTCGTCGCGGTGGCAGTGATGATGCGCGCAGGCGCGGAGTAGACCGATGCACTGGATGGTGTTTGATATCGAGACGGTGCCGGATACCGAGCTCGGCAGGCAGCTGCTCGGGATCGATGCGGCGCTGTCCGATGCGGATGTTGCGAAGGCGATGAGCTTCAAGCGTCTGCAGGAAGCCGAAACCGAATTCCTGCCGCCGTTTCAGCACCGGGTAGTGGCGATTTCGGTGCTGCTGCGCCGGGATCGCGATCTGCACCTGTGGAGCCTGGGTGACCCGGACAGCGACGAGGCCGAGCTGATCCAGCGGTTTTTTTCCGGGATCGACCAGAACGTACCGGAACTCGTGTCCTGGAACGGCAGCGGCTTCGACCTGCCGGTGCTGCATTACCGTGCGATGAAGCACCGTGTGCAGGCATCGATGTACTGGGAGCAGGGTGACGAGAACCGGGACTTCCGCTACAACAACTACCTGAACCGTTACCACTGGCGGCATATCGACGTGATGGACGTGGTCTCGGCGTTTCAGCCGCGGGCCCGCGCCAGGCTCGACGACATCGCCGTGATGCTCGGCTATCCCGGCAAGCTGGGCCTGTCCGGCGATCAGGTCTGGCCGCGTTACCTGGACGGCGACATCGCCGGCATCCGCAACTACTGCGAGACCGACGTGCTCAACACCTGGCTGGTATTCCTGCGCTTTCAGCACATGCGTGGCGTGCTCGACGATGCGGCGCTGGACGCCGAACTCGAACGTACGCGCGCGCTGCTCGCCGGCAGCGATCAGCCACACCTGACGGAATTTCTCGCCGCCTGGCAACCGGCGGAACGCTGAGTCCTGCGCATGCCCGAGGCTGCCGCGGAGACCGCGGAAATCGTTGACACTACGCTGGACGGGCGGGGCATCGCCCGGGGCGAGGGCAAGACGGCCTTCGTCATGGGCGCGCTGACCGGCGAGACGGTTCGTTTCCGGCGCCGTCGCAAGCGACGCAACTACGACGAGGCTGAATTGCTCGACGTGCTGGAGCCGTCGCGCGATCGCGTCGAGCCCCGCTGCCCGGTAGCGGGCATCTGCGGTGGCTGCAGCCTGCAGCACCTGTCAGCGGGTGCGCAGCTCCGGCTCAAACAGGCAACGCTGGTCGACAACCTCGATCAGCTGGGCGGAGTGCGGGCCGGGCGAATCCTCGAGCCGGTGACCGGGCCGGTGTGGGGCTACCGGCGTAAAGCGCGGCTCGCGGTCAAGGACGTACCGAAGAAAGGGCGGGTGCTGGTCGGCTTTCGCGAGCAGGGCAAACCCTACGTTACGGACACACAAAGCTGCGCGACGCTGCATCCGTCGGTCGGCGAACGGCTGGGTGAATTGTCTGAGCTGATCGGCGGGCTGAGTATTCGCGCGCGGCTGCCGCAGATCGAGGTTGCAGTCGGCGACGACGCGACCGTGCTGGTGTTCCGCGTCCTGGAACCTCCGACAGAAGCCGACCTGCGTCGCCTGCACGACTTCGGGCGGACTACCGGACTGCGGATATTCCTGCAAACCGGTGGGCCGGACAGTATCGCAGCCTTGCCGGGTGAAACAGATGACTCACTGCTTGGCTATCGCCTGCCTGCGTTTGACCTCGAACTGGCCTTCAGGCCGACCGACTTCGTACAGGTGAACGCAGGCATCAACAAGCGCATGCTGGAGCTTGCGCTGGAGCTGCTGGCACCGACGCCAAATTCGCGCGTGCTGGACCTTTTTTGCGGACTGGGTAACTTCAGTCTGCCCCTGGCACGCCGTTGTGAACAGGTCCTGGGCGTGGAAGGCGACGCGGAGATGGTGGCGCGGGCGACTGGTAATGCGGATAGAGCAGGCATTCGGAATGCGCGCTTTGCGGCCGCGAATCTGGCCGACGCGCAGGCGCTGGACGAATGGTCCGACGAGCGCTTCGATCGCATCCTGGTCGACCCGCCGCGCAGCGGTGCCGCGGCGATTCTGCCGGCGATCGTGGCATACGCGCCGGCGCGCCTGGTCTACGTATCCTGTCATCCCGGCACATTGGCGCGAGATGCGGGACAGCTGGTGAACGAATTCGGCTACCGGCTGGCCGCCGCCGGTATCATGGACATGTTTCCACAAACGAGCCATGTCGAGTCGATTGCCCTGTTCGAGCGCGATTGAGACTGGAACGAAACAGTGACCTCCGCGGCCAGTATCGATGTGAGCCTGACGTGTCAGCGTCTCTACCTGCGCGGAAAGGGTCTGGAGCGCGACTATCCGGTATCGACCTCGCGCTACGGGCCCG
>CBFCXA010000281.1:0-3641 GCA_965601985.1 uncultured Chromatiales bacterium
CACGCCCTTGAGGCTGGCCGCGACATCGTCGTCGTACTTGCCCGTCGTGCTGATCTCGTCGATGAGGTCCGCGTACTTCTCGCTGGCATGCGCGTGCAGCGCAGCTTCGAAGTCCACGACTTTCTCGACCGGCACGTCGTCGATGTAGCCCTCGTTCACCGCGTACAGCGACAGGCCCATCAGGCCGACCGACAGCGGCGCGTACTGCTTCTGCTTCATCAGTTCGGTCACGCGCTGGCCGCGCTCGAGCTGCTTGCGGGTCGCTTCGTCGAGGTCGGACGCGAACTGCGCGAAGGCCGCGAGCTCGCGGTACTGCGCCAGTGCCAGACGCACGCCGCCACCGAGCTTCTTGATGATCTTGGTCTGCGCCGCGCCACCGACTCGCGAGACCGACAGGCCGGCGTTGATGGCCGGGCGGATACCGGCGTTGAACAGGTCGCTCTCGAGGAAGATCTGGCCGTCGGTGATCGAGATCACGTTGGTCGGCACGAACGCGGACACGTCGCCGGCCTGGGTCTCGATGATCGGCAGCGCGGTCAGCGAGCCAGTCTGGCCCTTGACCTGGCCGTTGGTCAGCTTCTCGACGTAGTCTGAGTTGATGCGCGCGGCACGCTCGAGCAGGCGCGAATGCAGGTAGAAAACGTCGCCCGGATAGGCTTCGCGGCCCGGCGGGCGGCGCAGCAGCAGCGACACCTGGCGGTAGGCCCAGGCCTGCTTGGTCAGGTCGTCGTAGACGATCAGCGCGTCTTCGCCCTTGTCGCGGAAGTATTCGCCCATCGAGCAGCCGGCGTAGGGCGCGATGTACTGCATCGCGGCCGATTCAGCGGCAGCTGCGGCAACCACGATGGTGTGCTCCATCGCGCCATGCTCTTCGAGCTTGCGCACCACGTTGGCAATCGACGAGTTCTTCTGGCCCACCGCGACGTAGATGCACTTAACGCCGGTGCCCTTCTGGTTGATGATCGCATCGACCGCGACCGCGGTCTTGCCGGTCTGGCGGTCGCCGATGATCAGCTCGCGCTGACCGCGGCCCACCGGCACCATCGCGTCGATCGCCTTCAGGCCCGTCTGCACCGGCTGGTCGACCGACTGGCGCGCGATCACGCCCGGCGCGACTTTCTCGATCGGAGAGGACTGGCTGGTCTCGATCGGGCCCTTGCCATCGATCGGCTCACCCAGCGCATTGACCACACGGCCGAGCATGGACTCACCGACCGGCACTTCGAGAATGCGCCCGGTGGTCTTTACCGTGTCGCCCTCGGAGATGTGCTTGTAGTCGCCAAGCACCACCGCGCCGACCGAGTCCTGCTCGAGGTTCAGCGCCAGGCCGAAAGTATTGCCCGGGAACTCGAGCATCTCGCCATACTGCGCGGCATTCAGCCCGTGGATACGGGTGATGCCGTCGGTGACCGCGATTACGGTGCCGACGTCGCGCGCTTCGGCAGCGCTCTCGAAATTCTTGATCCGGTCCTTGAGCAGCTCGCTGATTTCAGAAGCCTTGAGTGCCATGTCAGTTTCCTCTTAATGCACCAGCGCACTGGCGAGCTTGGCCAGGCGGGTGCGAACCGTTCCGTCGATCACGTGATCTTCGGCCTGCAGGCGGGCACCGCCGAGCAGGTTTTCATCCAGTACGAAATTCAACCGCACGTCGCGGCCGAAGCGCTTTTTCAGTGCCTCGATCATGCGCGCCTGCTGGGCCTGGTCCACCGGCGTGGCCGCGGTCAGCGTCACGTCGACAGTGTTCTCTACCTCGGCGCGCAATTTTTCGAACGCCTCGGCAATACCCGGCAAGGCGGGCAGGCGGTCGTTTTCGGCCAGCAGCCGCAGCAGGTTCTTGCCCTGATCCGACAGCAACGAGGCTGCCTGCTGATCCGCGGCGGATACGCCGACGATAAGCTCGACAATCCGGTCACGGTCGATGCCGGGTGTATCGAGGAGACCGGCCACTTCGTCGGTCGCAACCACTTCGGCTGCGGTCGCGAGTAGCGCCGACCAGGCGCCGAAATTACCGTCGCCCTGGGCCAGCTCGAAAATGGCCTGTGCGTAGGGCCGGGCTACCGCTTCGCTCTGCGCCATGCGCGTACCGCCTCTAGATTTCGCCGGCCAGCTGGTCGAGCAGCTCGCGGTGCGCGTTGCCGTCGATTTCGCGGGCCAGGATCTTTTCGGCACCGGCCACCGCGATCGCGGCCACCTGGCCGCGCAGCTCGTCGCGCGCACGGTTCACTTCCTGCTCCACCTCCGCCTGGGCCGAAGCCAGGATGCGATCACGCTCCTTGACCGCGCCTTCGCGCGCTTCCTCGACGATCCCGTTGGCACGCTGGTTCGCCTGGTCGACGATCTGGCGTGCCTGTCCGCGGGCGTCTTCGACGATCGAAGCGATCTGCACTTCCGCTTCTTCCAGCGAACGCGAGCCCTTCTCGGCGGCGGCCAGTCCGTCTGCGATCTGGGTCTGCCGCTCTTCGATGATCGCGACGATCGGCGGCCACACGAACTTCATGCAGAACCAGACGAACACGATCATCGCGATGGTCTGGCCAATCAGGGTGAGATTGAGATCCACCTTATTTCTCCGTTGCTACCGGTCCCCTGGGGCCGGTCTTCAGCCACCCATTGCAGTGGCCAGCTGGCCGACGAACGGGTTCGCGAAGGCGAAGAACAGCGCGATACCGACACCGATCATCGCGACCGCGTCGAGCAGCGCCACGACCAGGAACATCTTGGTCTGCAGCAGCGGAGCGAGTTCCGGCTGGCGCGCGCAGCCTTCCAGGAAGCGACCGCCCAAAAGACCCATGCCGATGCCGACGCCCAGCGCGCCCATGCCGATCAGGATCGCTACAGCGATTGCGGTAAAGCCAATTACAGTTTCCATTACTTGCTCCTAAACAAGTGTCAGTCGTGACGACGTAAAAATCAGTGGTGCTCGTGGGCCTGGCTCAGGTACACGATGGTCAGAATCATGAATATGTAAGCCTGGAGCGTAACGATCAGGATGTGAAAAACGGCCCAGCCAAAATGCAGCGGCAGTTGCCACAGGCCCAACAGGGCAATGAGAATGAACATCAGCTCGCCGGCATAGAGGTTGCCGAACAGCCGCAGCGACAGCGACAGCGGCTTGGCCAGCAGCGCGACGGTCTCGAGGATGAAGTTGAAGGCCATGACGAGAGGCCACAGCAGCTTCGGCACGCCCAGGTCTTTGGGGTTGAGCGGATTCATCATCAGCTCACCGACCAGAAAGCCGCCGACACCCTTGATCTTGAAGCTGTAGAAGAGAATCAGCGCGAACACCGATAGCGACATGCCGAAGGTGATATTCGGATCGGTGGTCGGCACGACCTTCAAATATTCCACGCCGCCGGCGTGAAAGAGTTCCGGCAGCCAATCGACCGGGATCAGGTCCATCAGGTTCATGAAGAACACCCAGACCACGATGGTCAGGGCCAGCGGACCTATCAGCGGGTTCTTGCCGTGGAAGGTATCGCGTACGCTGGTGTCGACGAACTCGACGATCAGCTCTACCGCGGCTTGCAGCTTGCCCGGGTTCTTGACCGACGCGCTGGTCGCAACCTTGCGGAACAGCAAAGCGAAGACCACCCCGAGAATGACAGAAAACGCCATGGAATCGACATTGATTCCCATCAGGT
>CBFCXA010000282.1:0-3624 GCA_965601985.1 uncultured Chromatiales bacterium
GAACTTCTACATCGACGTCACCGCGGTCACGCACCGCGCGCAGCCCCTGTTCCTCAATTCATACTCCGGGATCATCCGTAACGCGATCGGCGTGCCGCGCGAGGCGCACCTGCTGTGCAAATACCGCAACCAGATACCGGGCCTGAAGGCGATCCATGTGCCGCAGCAGGCGGCCGGCGTACACGTGGTCTGCATCGACAAGCGCGAGGCCGGACAGGGTATGGCCGCGGGCCGTACCTACTGCGACGGCGAGATGCTGGCCAAGGTCGTGGTCGTGGTCGACAAGGAGATCAGCCCCTACCGGCTCGACGACGTCTGGCAGGTACTCGGTGCCCGCTGGCAACCGCATCCGGCGACCGAGATCGTAGAAGAGGCCATGGGCATTCCGCTGGACCCGTCACTGCGCGAGCCGCCGAAAACCTCGAAGGTGGTAATCGACGCGACGCCGCAGCTGCCTGGCGAAGGCGGGCCGGAATATCTCGCCCCCAATTCCAGGGCGCTGCTCATGCAGGCCTGTCCGGAAGGTCTGCATCGTGCCGATCGCCTGCTGGATGAACTCGGCCTGTGATTCGCGCCCCGGCCGCGCTGCTCAGAAGTCTGCGCGAGCACGCTAAATCTGCGCCCCCGGCGGGGGCTCAGGAATCCTGCAGAAACTCGCTTTTCACCCAGCCCACCTGCCGATCGTCCCGGCCGGGCGAGAAGAATTCGATGAACGACCAGCCGTTCTGCTCGTACATGACTTCTACCCGCTGATCCTGCTGCAGCTGGACGAGTACGAGCGCTTCCCGACTGGCGGTGGCGCGTACGTTCAGCGTGTCGGCCTGCACGATGCGCACCGCGCCGGGAGGGGCTTGCAGGGATTCCGCAGTGTCGCCGGCAGCCGCGGCCGTTTCGCGCTCGGTGTCGCTCGCCTCGAGCGCCTCACGCACCTGTCGCAGATTCTGTCTCGCGGTTTCGTTGTAGGTCGGCGACAGCCGGATCGACTCGGTGAGCAGCCATGCCGCTTCCTCCAGGTCTCCGTTGTTGAAGGCGATGAAGCCCACATCGTTATGCGCCTGCGCCTTATCCAGGACACGTCCGAGCACATCGACCGCGTCGGCGTAGTTGCGCCGGCGGGCCTGTACCAGGCCGAGATTGGCGTGTGCGGGCTGATAGCCCGGGTCGATGCCGATGGCCATCCGGAAATGCTGCTCCGCGGTCGTAAGGTTGCCGGCCAGGTAGTGCGAGTAACCGAGGTTGTTGAGCAGCAGGGCCGACTCCGGCCTGGCTTTCAGCGCTTCGTTGTAGTGATAGATCGAACGCTGGTAGTTCTTTTCCACGTCGGCGATCACGCCAAGCGCGTTGTGTGCCCGCCAGCGTGACGGATCGAGTTCCACCGCCCGCTGCAGATGGGTCGCCGCCGGTTCTTTCTGCTTCATCGCCAGATGCAGCAGCCCCGTCTGTTCGTGGGCGCCGGCGTGTCCGGGGTCGAGCTTCAGTGCGCGCGCAAAGGCTTGCCAGGCCGCGGACTTGTCACCCATCTGGCGGTAGACCTTTCCGGTCCTGTACCAGGTGTCGGCCGTCTCCTCGAGTTCGAGCGCCTGCGTGTAGATGAACAGCGCCCGCTCGTAATCACGGCCCGCTGCCGCCGCGTCTCCGGCAGCAACGATCTGCTCGATATCGACGCCTTCGAAAGCGGCAAGCAGATCCGTCGTTTCGGCAGCGTCCGGTTTCTGGGTCGGCCCGCTCGCGCAGCCTGCGGTCGCTGCAGCCGCGGCAAACACCAGTAACTGCAGCCATGCTCTAGCGGCCATAAACGTCTCGCGATTGGACTTAATGACCGGATTCTGAGGCCGCGACCGGGTTTATTCGCCGTACTGCGTCACAGTTGTCGGGCCGGCTTTCGCCGTAACCGGCGATGCCGGGCGCGTCCTAGAACTGGAAATGCCGGAATACGTCGATCAGACGCAGGACGGCCGGGCCGACCGCCACCGTGAAGAATGACGGGAACATGCAGAAGACCAGCGGGAAAATCATTTTCGTGCCGATCTTCGCTGCCTGCTCCTCGGCTTTCTGCATCCGCCGGTCCCGGAATTCCTCGGAATAGACGCGCAGCGCATCGGCGACGCTGGTCCCGAAGCGCATGGTCTGGACCAGCAGGCTCACCAGTCCCCGGATGTCGTCCAGGCCGGTGCGGTCGGCCAGGTTGCGCAGCGCGCGGGGCCGCTCGACGCCGGCCCGGATCTCCGCATTGACCAGCGACAGTTCCATCGCCAGCTCGGAATGGCTGACGGCAATTTCATCGGCAACGCGCTGCAGAGCAGCCGCGAGCCCGAGGCCCGATTCGACGCAGACGACGAGCAGATCCAGTGCATCCGGAAACGCTCGGCGGAGCTTGCCAAGCCTTTTTTCCGTCAGCTTGTCGAGTATGTACGACGGGCCGATGAAGGCGATGCCGAACGCAATGGCCAGGTAGGTCAGTATCTGCCGCGGTTCGAGGTCCGGCATGTAGCGGGTCACGATCAGCACCATCAGAGGCAGCAGGACCAGCGCTACCGCCTTGATGGCGTAGAAATTCTGCATCGCCTTGGGCGACCGGAATCCGGCATATATCAGCTGCTTCCGGACGCGTCCGCGCTCTAGGTCGGACCGCGGGATCACCCAGTGCGAAACCGGGCCGGTCAAGGAATCAATGGTGACCTTGAGCCGACTCTCGCCCAGTTCCTCGCCGTCGTTCTCCTCGGCCGCGGCCAGGCGCCGCCGGACCGGGTCGGTCGCGCCCAGGTAGATATACGAAAAACCCAGGCCCAGGACGGCGGTGCCAACCGCGGCGAGCAGGATAAACAGGTACTCCGACATCTGGCCGCTGCCGGCCAGGCTTCCCGTCAGTTCGAGTAGTGTTTCCATGACTGTCGTTCTATACCTCGATCCTGATAATCCGACGAATCCAGTAGATGCCGCCGATCATCATCAGGAAGCCGAAGATGATCAGCTGTTTGCCGGCCGGATCGTCGAGCAGTACCGGCAGGTACTCAGGGGTCGTCATCGAGATCACGACGAACAGTACGAAGGGCACCAGGGTTAGAATCCAGGCAGACAAGCGGCCCTCGGCCGACAATGTCTTCACCCGCCGGTAGAACTTGAAGCGCCCGCGGATCACCGAGCTGATCTGCTCGAGTATCTCGGCCAGGTTACCGCCGGTCTCTTTCTGTACCAGCACGGCCGTTACCAGCGCCATCACGGTGAGGCTCGGGATTCTCTGCAGCAGCCCGAGCATGGCGCGACGCATGTCGTTACCGTAATTGATGTCGGCGAAGGTCAGCTCGAATTCGCGGCCGACCGGGTCTTCCATGTCTTCCGAGACGAGTTTCAGCGCCGCGGAAAACGGATGGCCGGCACGCAGCGCCCGCTTCATTGCATCGATCGCATCGGGCAGCTGCTCCTCGAATCGCTCGATGCGAACGGTGCGGTCGCGGAGTATCTTGGCCAGCGGCAATGCCAGGCCAATCACGGCGGCTGCCGAACTCCAAAGCGGTGAGCGGGTGATGCTCCAGGCGATGGCGCCAAGCACTATGGCCAGCAGCAGGCACAAACCGACCAGCCGGTAGGCCAGTATCTTGTGGCCGGCCTGCTCGATGATGCGCG
>CBFCXA010000283.1:0-3624 GCA_965601985.1 uncultured Chromatiales bacterium
ACTGGCGCCCGTGGACTACTGCCTTCGATGACTCGGCTGCACCCTTCTATCGCTGGTTCCGCGGAGCGGCGACCAATGCCTGCTTCAACGAGGTCGACCGGCACGTGCTGGCCGGCAAGGGTGAGCGCGCCGCATTCGTCTTCGAAGGCGACCGCTGGGATCCGTCGAAAAACGACGGGCGCGGCGGACCGGTCTACGAGCGTGACATCAGCTACCGGCGCCTGCTGGTTGAAACCGTGCTGCGAGCCGAAGTCTTGTCAGGCCTCGGGCTGAAGAAAGGCGACCGGGTCGCTTTCAACCTGCCCAATATCCCGGAGCAGTTGTTCTACACCGAGGCTGCCAAGCGGCTGGGCATTATCTACACGCCGGTGTTCGGTGGATTTTCCGCCAAGACGCTGTCCGATCGCATTGCCGACGCCGGTGCCCGGGTGGTCGTTACCGCAGACGGTGGCTACCGTAATGCCGAGGTCGTTGCCTACAAGGAAGCCTTCACCGACCAGGCGCTGGACAACTTCATTCCACGGCCGGCCGCCCTGGCAACGCTGTCACACGTGCTGGGCAGCTTCGCCCTCGGTGACGCGGCCAAGCGACTGGAAACGGCAGTCACCGATGCGCTGGTCGGCGAAATCACGCTCGAGCGCAGCGACATCATGCGCGAACTCGGCCGTGCACTTGGCCACGAGAACCAGCTGGATGCGGAGCAAAGCGCAGAGATCAGGACCCGGGTCGCCCGCGAACTGGCCGAGGTCGGTCACATCGTCGAACGTGTGGTGGTGTGCCGCTACACCGGCCAGGACATCGTCGAGCAACCCCGCGACCAGTGGTCGCACGAGCTGGTCGCCGGCGCGCGCGAGCGGGTGCTCGAGCGCGCCCGCGACGCGGGTTTCGACGTTCAGAACGAGGATGCGCTGCTGGCGCTGGACGACCGCAGCCTTTGCCAGGCGCTCAACGCCAGCCACCCCGCCCTGCCGCTAGCCGCAGACTGGCCACTGTTCGTCATTTACACCTCCGGCAGTACCGGCAAGCCCAAGGGCGTGGTGCACACGCACGGTGGCTGGCTGTCCGGCATCGCGCATTCGATGCGCATGGTCTTCGATGCCGGCGATAACGATCGCATCTACGTGATCGCCGACCCGGGCTGGATCACCGGGCAGTCCTACCTGATCGCCGCGCCCCTGGCGCTGGGCATTACCTCGATCGTGGCCGAAGGCTCGCCGCTGTTTCCGCATGCCGGGCGCTTCTCATCGATCATCGCGCGCCACGGCGCCACGCTGTTCAAGGCCGGCTCCACGTTCCTCAAGGCGGTAATGACCGACCCGTCGAGCACCGAGGACATGTCGGCTCACGACATGTCGCGGCTGAAAGCCGCCACTTTCTGCGCCGAGCCGGTTTCCCCGGCGGTGCAGGAATTCGCCATGGACAAGGTCTGCGGCCGCTACATCAATTCGTACTGGGCGACCGAGCACGGCGGCATCGTGTTCTCCTGTCCCTGGGGCGACCTGAAACCGCTGGCGCCAGACGCCAAGACCTGGCCGCTGCCCTGGATCGACGCCGAAGTACGCGTAGCCGAGGTCACCGAGCCGGACGGCAGTGCGAGCCGCTGGCGGCGCGCCGAGGCCGGAGAAAAAGGTGAACTGGTCATTACCCGGCCCTACCCCTATCTGGCCCGTACCATCTGGGGCGACGCGGAACGTCTCGGCAGCGACGACTGGCGCGGCGATCTCGAGCGCTTCGCCGAGGTCTACTTCACCCGCTGGTCCGATGGCTTCGTCTATACCCAGGGCGATTACGCGCGCCGGCACGCTGACGGCGGTTTTACGCTGCACGGCCGTTCCGACGATGTGATCAACGTATCCGGCCATCGCATCGGTACCGAGGAAATCGAAGGCGCGATCCTGCGCGACAAAATACTGCGCAAGGACTCACCGATCGGCAACGCAGTTGTGGTCGGCGCACCGCACGAAGAAAAAGGCGAGACGCCAGTTGCGTTCGTGATCCCGGCGCCCGGCTCGCGCATCCAGGACGATGACCTGGCGCGCCTAAAGAGCCTGGTACGCAGTGAAAAAGGTGTGACCGCGGTGCCATCGGACTTTCTGGTGGTATCGGCGTTCCCGGAAACGCGCTCGGGCAAATACATGCGGCGCACCCTGCGTGGCGTGCTGCTGGACGAGCCGCTGGGTGATCTGTCGACGCTGCGCAACCCGGAGGTGGTCGACGAGATTCGCGCGACCGTGGCCGAGTGGAAGGCTTTCGGTCGGCTGACCGAAGCCAGGCAGATCGTGCAGAGCTATCGCTACCTGCGGGTCGAAAACCACGAGCTGGCATCAGGAAAGATGGTCGCGCTCGTGATCATCGATCACCCGCCGGTGAACTCGCTGAACGAACGCAGTCTCGACGAACTCAACACCGTTCTGCAGCACATCGCGAACCGCGACGAGACCGCCGCGGTCGTAATCACCGGTGCGCGCAGTGCGTTCGTGGCCGGCGCCGACGTAAAGGAGCTGCTGGAAGTCGGCGAAGCCGGCGATCTCGAGAGCGCGCGCACACTGCCGAATGCCGCGCATACCGCATTCTCGGTGCTCGAGAACCTCGACAAACCGGTGATCGCCGCAGTCAACGGTCCCGCGCTGGGTGGCGGCAATGAACTGGTGCTGGCCTGCGACTACGTGATTGCCGACGCGCAGGCCCGTTTCGGCCAGCCGGAAATCAACCTGAACCTTTTGCCGGGCTACGGCGGCACGCAACGCCTGCCGCGGCGCCTGTACAGCCGGCAGGGCGAGGACGGCCTGATTGAGGCAACACGCCTGATCCTGAGCGGTCGAAACATTGACGCCGCCGAAGCGCTGGACGCCGGGCTGGTCGACGAGATCGCCGGCAGCGACGGCGTAGTCGCCGTGGCCATGGCCCGGCTGCGTGCGCTGCTGCGTGACGAAGGCCCGCTGGTTGGAGCGCTGGCCTGGCGGCGGTCGTATCTGGAGGCGCGCGAGAGGCCAATCCCGGAGCCGGCCGCCTGCCTCGACCACCCGAAGATCGCGCCGGCCATCGCGCAGCTCGAGAACAGCGGCCGGGCAGATTGCGTAGAACGCATCCTGGATGCACTCACACAAGGCGCAGAACATGGCCAGAAAGCGGGCCTGGCCCGCGAAGCTGCTCTGTTCGCCGAAGCCGTCTGCGATCCTCCGGCAGGCCCGCTCGGCATTACCGCATTCCTCGAGAAGCGCAGCGCGCCGCTGCCACTGAAGTATGTCGATGTCCCGCCCGATGCTGGCCCGGAAATCCGCCAGGCACTGGAGGCGGACGGCCGGCTGTTGCCGCTGGACGCGAGTTTCTTCCCGGGCATCACCCCGGTACCCGAATACCAGTACGGCATGGGCGTAAGCAAGGACCCGGCGACCGGCCTGCCACGCCATGCCGATCCCGAGGACTCCGAGCAGCTGCTGGTATTCCCGACGCCCAGGCCCGGTGCGAACGAAGCGCTGGTCTACCTGCTCGCTTCGGAAGTGAACTTCAACGACATCTGGGCGCTGACCGGCATCCCAGTCTCACCCTTCGACAATCGCGACGCCGACCTGCAGGTCACCGGCTCCGGCGGTGTGGCGATTGTCGCGGCACTGGGGGAGGAGT
>CBFCXA010000284.1:0-3623 GCA_965601985.1 uncultured Chromatiales bacterium
GAAGATCAGCAACAGTTAGCGGCGGAGGCTCTGGAGCAGCAGCATCAGAATCTGGGGGTCGGAAGCGGCGATCGGCTCGGTTATGCTACACGCTGGTCGGCCTGGGATTGTGGCGAATACCGTGGCTACAAACCGATATCTCGCTGAATTCATCGGTACTTTCGCGCTGGTCTTTGCCGGCTGCGGTGCCATCGTAGTGGACCAGAACTTTGGTGGGCTGCTCGGCCATGTCGGCGTGTCGATGGTTTTCGGCCTGGTCGTAATGGCGATGATCTACTCGCTGGGCAACGTGTCCGGTGCCCACATCAACCCGGCCGTGACCATCGGGTTTTTGTTTGCCGGTCGCCTGGACCGGCGAGTTGCCGGCCCGTACGTTCTCAGCCAGTGCGCCGGTGCGATTGCCGCGGCGCTGCTGCTGCGCTTTTTGTTTCCCGACGCCTCGACGCTGGGCGCAACGCTGCCCGCCGGTGCGCTGGCCCAGTCATTCGTCCTCGAAATGGCGCTGTCGTTCCTGCTGATGCTGGTGATATTGAACGTATCCACCGGCCACCAGGAGAAGGGCATCATGGCCGGCGTCGCGGTTGGCGGCACGGTGGCGATGGGTGCATTGCTTGGCGGGCCGGTCAGCGGTGCGTCGATGAACCCGGCGCGCTCGCTGGGTCCGGCGCTGATCTCCGGCGAGCTGGACGCCTTGTGGGTTTACCTCGTTGCGCCGGTCGTCGGCATGCTGCTGGCCTACCCTAGCTGCCGCTGGATCCAGGGCGGCGAATGCTGCGGCGGCGCGGCGGGACAGGTCAGCGGTTAAGCGGGCGCGGGCAGTGCGCTTTACTGCAAGTTACACTCGACAATTCGCAGTTTCCGCAGGAAAGGGCAACCAGAATCCGTGAAGTGGAAGGGCCGCAGAAGCAGCAGTAACGTAGAAGACGCTCGTGGTCGCCGGGTCAGCCGCGCGCAGGGCGCCGGGCTTGGCATGATCGTCAAC
Source organism: uncultured Chromatiales bacterium (assembly GCA_965601985.1). Taxonomy (GTDB): domain Bacteria; phylum Pseudomonadota; class Gammaproteobacteria; order Steroidobacterales; genus J054. The sequence continues at coordinate 983 of CBFCXA010000284.1, forward strand.
CTGGTGCTGCGCACTTTCGGAATCAAGGGCCTGCTGGCGCTGGCGGCGATCGGCATCATCGGCTGGCAGTTCGGACTGCTGGACCCGGCCGCGCTGATGGGCGGCGGCCAGGTCAGCGAGGTCGATTACCAGCCATCGCCGGCGGAGCAGGAGCGCTACGAATTCGTGCGCGTGGTGCTCGCCGATACCGAGGATATCTGGGCGCGCGAGTTCGCCCGCATCGGCCGCGAGTACCGCGAGCCGACCCTGGTCATCTACCGCGGCCAATACCCGACCGGCTGCGGCATGGGCGACGCACGCATGGGCCCGTTCTATTGCCCCGCCGACGAGAACATCTACATCGACCTCGGCTTCTACGACGACCTCGCCCAACAGTTCGACGCGCCGGGCGATTTCGCCCAGGCTTATGTGGTCGCGCACGAGGTCGGGCACCACGTGCAGAACCTGCTGGGAATTTCCGGTAAGGTCGCGGCGATGCGCGGTAAGCCCGACTACAACCAGTACTCCGTGCGTCTGGAGCTGCAGGCCGACTTCCTCGCCGGCCTGTGGGCAAAGCAGAATCAGCGATACCTGGACCAGGGTGACATCCAGGAGGCCATGCGCGCGGCCAACCAGATCGGCGACGACGCGATCCAGGCGCGCACGCAGGGCCGCGTGGTGCCCCATGCCTTTACCCACGGAACCTCGGAACAGCGCATGCGCTGGTTCAACCGGGGCTTGCAGAGCGGCCGGATTGAAGACGGCGACACATTCGAGATGCCCTATGCAGATTTATAGCGATGAATTTCTGAGCCCGGTGCGTAACCTGAGCCGGCGCGACCTGCTCAAGACCAGCCTGGGCGTGGCCGGCGGTTTGTTGCTTGGACTCGGGCGGGTGCGCGTCGCCGGCGCGGGTGCGCACGTTGCCGGCACTCAGCGGCTGAATACCTACGTGCACATCGCGCCCGACGGTGAGGTGGTGATTTTCGTGCCCACTGCGGAGATGGGCCAGGGCAACTACACCGGACTGACCAAGATCGTAGCCGACGAGATGGAGGCAGACTTTTCGCGCGTGACCGCGCGCTTGTCGCATGCGAGCACCGAGTTCAACAACCCGGTGGCAAAACGGCAGCGCACGGCCAACAGTGATGCAACTTCCGGCTACTTCCAGGCGCTGCGCCAGGCCGGCGCCACCGCTCGCGACATGCTCACCCGGGCCGCCGCGCAGTCCTGGCAGGTGCCTGCGGGCGAGTGCCGCGCGGTGCAGGGTGTCGTCACGCACGAGCCCAGCGGCCGACAGCTCGGCTACGGCGAACTGGCCGAGGCCGCCGCGCAGCTCGAACCGGCGGCCGAAGTGGCGCTGAAGCAGCCGGGCGAGTTCCGGCTGATCGGCAAGTCCACGCCGAAGATCGACGCAGCGGCGAAATCCTGCGGCGAAGCCGTGTTTGGCCTGGACGTGCAGTTGCCGGGCATGCTGGTTGCCAGCGTGCGCCACGTGCCGGTGTTCGGCGCCCGAATCACCAGCGTAAATACCGAGGAGCTGATGGCGCTGCCCGGGGTGCGGGCCGTGGTCGAATTGGAACACGGCGTGGCGGTCGTGGCCGAGCGCTCCTGGCAGGCGCTGAAGGCCGTCAACGCGGTCGAGATGAGCTGGGAAGATCCGCCGGTCGGCCGGCTCTCGTCGGACGAGATTTCCCGCGAGCTGCGCGCTGCGCTGGATGACGATGCCGCCGCGGTCAACGCGCTCAATTTCGATCTGTCGCAGATGCCGCCGAAGGTAGGGCCGCCGGATACCGAGGCCGCCACCCAGGCGCTGGAAAATGCTGCGCGCTCGCTTGAGGTGACCTACGAGGTGCCGTTCCTCGCCCATGCCTGCATGGAACCGATGTGCTGCACTGCGCTGGTCACCGACGATCGCTGCGAGGTCTGGGCCCCGCACCAGCAACCGGACAACGCGGTCAAGCTGATGACGGAAATCACCGGCTTCCCGGCCGAGCAGATCCAGATGAACCGGACCTTCCTCGGCGGCGGCTTCGGGCGCAAGTGGGTGCTGGATTTCCTCGGCGAGTCGGTGACCGTCGCGAAGGCCCTGAAGGGCACGCCGGTCAAGCTGTTCTGGAGCCGCGAGGAAGACATCCGCCGGTCGTATTATCGGCCCGCCTACGCGGTGCGCACGCGTGCCGCACTGGACGAGAATGGCAGAGTGACCGCGATGCACAGCCGCGCGGCCGGCCAGAGCCTCACGCGTTTCTACAACAAGCCGATGCAGCCAGGCGTCGCCGACGTGGCCGTGACCGGCCTGCTGATCTACGAGGCCTATGACATCGAGCACCAGTGGGCCGACTACGTCGAGCGCCCGCTGCCGGTGCCGATCGGTTACTGGCGCTCGGTAACGCTGTCGCAGAATTGTTTCTTCGCGGAGTCGGCGATCGACGAACTGGCCGTGCTCGCCCAGGAGGATCCGTATCGTTTCCGGCGGCGCCTGCTGGAGAAGCGTCCGCGTATGGTCCGGGTGCTCGATCTTGCCGCCGAGAAATCCGGCTGGGATGAACCCCTGCCCGAGGGGCGCGGCCGCGGTATCGCATTTTCTTACACCTTCGATGCGGTCATCGCCCAGGTGGTCGAGGTGACTGTCGACGACGGCACCGTCAGTGTCGACCGT
>CBFCXA010000285.1:0-3599 GCA_965601985.1 uncultured Chromatiales bacterium
TCTCGGCGGGCGCGTCGGCTACATGCTGTTCTACGGCTGGGCGCAGATTGCCGAGAACCCGTTGAGCATCCTGCGGATCTGGGAAGGCGGCATGTCGTTCCACGGCGGCTTTCTCGGCGTGCTGCTCGCGGTCTGGCTGTTTGCCCGCAAGGTCGGCGAGCGCTTCTGGGACGTGGTCGACCTGGTCGCGCCGGTGGTGCCGATCGGACTCGGTGCCGGGCGCATCGGCAACTTCATTAACGGCGAGCTCTGGGGTGCGCCCACCGACCTGCCCTGGGCTTTCGTGGTCAACGGCGTCGCGCGGCACCCCAGCATGCTCTACGAAGCGATTCTCGAGGGCCTGGTGCTGTTCACCGTACTCTGGGTCTATTCGTCGAAACCGCGCCCGACCATGGCCGTGTCGGGCATGTTCGCGCTGCTTTACGGGCTGTTCCGCTGCGCGGTCGAGTTCGTGCGGCTGCCCGATGCGCACATCGGCTACCTGGCCTTCGGCTGGCTGACCATGGGCCACGTACTCACGCTTCCGATGATCGCGGTCGGCGTCATATTATTGTGGCTGGCCTACCGGCGCCCGCAGGGCGCGGTCGGCACCGCGGGTTGAACCAGTAGAGGGGACTACCGGTCGTGCGCCAATACCTGGACCTGATGCAGCGCGCGCGCGATGAAGGCGCGCGCAAGGATGATCGCACCGGCACCGGCACGCTGAGCGTGTTCGGCCATCAGATGCGCTTCGATCTGCGCGCCGGTTTCCCGATGGTGACCACCAAGAAGCTGCACCTGCGCTCGATCATTCACGAGCTGCTGTGGTTTCTGAACGGCGATACCAATATCGGCTACCTGAAAGATAACGGCGTGCGTATCTGGGACGAGTGGGCCGACGAAAACGGCGATCTCGGCCCGGTATACGGCGCGCAATGGCGGTCCTGGCCGACACCCGACGGTCGGCACGTCGACCAGATCAGCAGAGTGCTCGAACAATTGCGCAGCGACCCGGATTCCCGGCGCATCATCGTCAGCGCCTGGAACGTCTCGGAACTCGAGCGCATGGCGCTGGCGCCATGCCACTGCCTGTTCCAATTCCATGTGGCTGATGGGCGCCTGTCCTGTCAGCTCTACCAGCGCAGTGCGGATATTTTCCTCGGCGTACCGTTCAATATCGCCAGCTACTCGCTGCTGACGCACATGCTGGCCCAGCAGGCCGACCTGCAGGTCGGCGACTTCATCTGGACCGGCGGTGACTGCCACCTGTACCTGAATCACCTCGAACAGGCGGATGAGCAGCTCAAACGCGAACCGCTGGCGCTGCCGCGGCTGGCGATCCATCGCCGCCCGTCCAGCCTGTTTGACTATCGTTACGAGGATTTCGAGATCCTCGGCTACCAGTCGCACCCGCATATTCCGGCCGCGGTGGCCGTGTAATTCAGGCGTCCGGCCGCCGGTGACCCAGGGAGTCTTCGCTGGTCAGCTGCAGCGGCCCGTCGAGTCGCGCGGCGGTCAGCGTGCCGCCCCAGACGCAGCCGGTGTCCAGCCCGAGCAGATTCCGCCGCTGTAACAGCCCCAGTGCGGACCAGTGACCGAATACCACGCGCACGTTCGCGGTTGCGCGGCCGTCTATGTCGAACCACGGCAGACTGTCGCCCGGCTTTTCCGGCGGCGGACCCTTCTGGGACAGCTCCAGGCGGCCATCGCGGCCGCATAGCCGGATACGCGTGAGCGCATTGGTGATGTAGCGCAGCCGGTCGTAGCCTTCGAGGCTTTTGCTCCAGCAGCCCGGCTCCTTGCCGTACATGGCCTCGAGAAAACCGGGGCCCGCCTCGCTGTGCAGAATTGTCTCCACCTCACGCGCCAGCTTGATCGTTTGCAGCGGATCCCACTGCGGCGGAACGCCGGCGTGCACTACGAGCGTGTTCATCTCCGGTCGGTAGTGCGCCAGCGGGTGGCGACGCAGCCAGTCGATCAGCTCGGCGGCATCCGGCGCATCGAGCACGTCGCGCAGGTCGTCGTCCTTCACCGGTGCGCGATCGGTCAGCGCCAGCGCCAGCAGATGCAGATCATGGTTGCCCAGCGTGACCAGCGCGCTGCGCCCCAGTTGTTTCACCAGGCGCAGGACCTCCAGGCTTTTCGGTCCGCGGTTGACCAGGTCGCCGACGAACCAGACTTCGTCGACCGCCGGGTCCAGCTTCAGCCGGTCGAGCAGGCGCGAGAGTTCGTCGTAGCAGCCCTGGACGTCGCCGATCGCGTAGATGCTCACTTGACCGCTTAATTCAGGATGCCCGGTACCGACAGCCGGAACAGCGGGATCGGCGTGCTGAAGTCGACACCCTCGGCACTGACCATGCCGTAGCTGCCCTCCATGGTGCCAACCGGCGTCTCCAGCACGGCGCCGCTGGAATAGCGATGCATGTGGCCAGGCTGGATGCGCGGTTGCTCGCCCACCACGCCGTCTCCGGCCACCTCCTGCACTTTGCCGTTCGCGTCGGTGATCAGCCAGCGTCGGGTCAGTAACTGCGCAGGTAACGGGCCGTCGTTGTGAATGGTGATGGTGTAGGCGAACACGTAGCGATCCGCCGGCGGGTCCGACTGGTCTTCGAGAAAGGCGGTCTGGACGTCGATGCGGATGCTTTCGGACAGAGCGTTGGATTCCATAGTCGCAGATTCTACGCGATCAGCATGGCGTGCCCGGTGCAGGTGTGGCCAGGCTGTTGGCCAGCCGCTGAAATTCCGCCAGGCTCAGGGTTTCCGCGCGGCGCTTCGGATCGATGTCCAGCGACAGGAGTTGTTCGCTGGTAAACCAGTCGCGCAGGCTGTTGCCGAGCTGCTTGCGGCGTTGTCCGAACGCGGCCGCTACCACGCGATCGAACGTAGCCGGGTCGCGGATCGCTGCCAGCCGCTCTGCATCCGGTATCAGGCGCGCGAAACTCGAATCGACCTTCGGTGGCGGCGTGAAGGCGCCGGGGCGAATATCGAACAGCCGTTCCACGCGGCAGCGCGCCGCCAGTGAGACCGTGAGTCGCCCGTAGGCGCGCCCGCCGGGCGCGGCAGCCATGCGCTGCACGACCTCCTTCTGCAGCATCACGTGGATGTCGGTGAACAGCGCGCTGCTGGCCAGGATGTGAAACAGCAGCGGGGTGGAGACGTTGTAGGGCAGATTGCCGACCAGGCGCAGCGGGCCGTCGTCGAGCTGGTGAAAGTCGAACTTGAGCGCGTCGGCGCAGTGAACGCTGAGCTGGTCGTCGTCAAAGCGCGCCGGCAGCGCCGCTGCAAGATCGCGGTCCAGTTCGATCACGTCGAGGCGAATGCGGTGGTCCAGCAGCGGCCCGGTCAACGCGCCCCGGCCCGGCCCGATTTCGACGAAGTGCTCGCCGGCTCGCGGGTCGATGCTGGCGAGAATCCTCTCGATGATCGCGGGGTCGTGCAGAAAATGCTGGCCCAGCGACTTGCGCGGTCGAGCATCCCTCATTTCGATTGGCGCGCGCTCATGCTGATTGCCAGTTCCGTGGCAGCCACGAAGCTGCCAGCATCGGCGCGTCCGGTGCCAGCCAGATCGAGTGCGGTGCCATGATCTACCGAGGTGCGACGTATCGGCAGCCCCAGCGTCA
>CBFCXA010000286.1:0-3591 GCA_965601985.1 uncultured Chromatiales bacterium
CCGCACCGACCTCACCTGCGATACTGCCGGTCTGGGCAAGATCCAGGAGCTGGATGGTCGGCCGCATGATGTAGTCGGGGTCCAGGCCTTCGGGATCATGGACGCTCTTCATCAGGTCGAACTCGGCCACGAAGTTCGCTTCGCCGCCGACCGGCAAGGTAAAGCCCCGGTTCAGCTTCAGCCCGGAGGTCGCACCACTCGGGATATACAGACCGTGGACGGCGCCTTCCTCGGTCACAATGTACGAACCAGAACCCAGGCATTCAGCGTCATTGCTGCCTGCCCCGCCGCCGCCATTGGCGCCCTTGGCGGCGTTGACCGCGAGACGCACCCACTGATACTCGCCGGCTTCCATCGATTCGCCAGTGAATAGTGGGGCGAGGTTCATTCCCTGATAGGCCAGCAGGTCAATCTTGGCCGGCGGGTCAAAAACCACGACCTGATTGCCGGCACCTGCTTTTTTGAATTCGGCCTCCGTGAATTCGATACACACCTGCCGCGCGTTCTGGACGGGTGCATCGCTCACTGCGAGACTGACCGTTCCGACACCCGGCTCGCTGTCCGGCGAACCGCCTGAACAAGCACTCAACGCCACTGAACCGAAAATGACCACGCTCGAAAGAGTTTTCCTGACCATCATGGGCACCACCTCTGCGCATGCAAACAACAACCTTGGAGTTACGGTAGAGAGGGGTTCGGGGGTTATGCGTGATGCACATCACATTCCGGCCGTGCAGCAGTTTCCGGCGAAGTGTGATCTTGGTCACACGCATGGCGGGGCAGTTTGCTCTATACGAAACAAGAGAACGGACAAGGGTTACGGGCTATGCGATTGCGTTGCAACATGCTTGCATGCGACTACCAGGGAGACTACGTCGATTAACGTCAGCGCGACAGACAACCACGCCATTGTCGAGCAAGTAATGCACTTTGCCGAGCAAATTCCGCCCTGGCTGTCGCGCGCCTTCTTCTGGCCGGGCGAGGCAGCTATCGAGATGCTCCAGGCGTACCCGATGTCCATGACCGGGCTGCTTTGGCTGAACGACCTGCATGCCGGCAGCCCGATATCCGCCGCCTTTTCTGCGGTAGCCTGGCTGATGGTGCTACGTGCCCTCCTCGGCATTTATCGCATGGGGCGTGCACTCGATGATGCGCTGACCAGCGTCATCATGCGCTACTACACGGTAGTGAGACTCAAGAGTCGAATCTTCCTTGCCTGCATTCATGACAGGATGCTTCGCCTGATTAGAGGCAATACTCACAAGGGCAGCGACATCGACAACTCGCCATCACCTATCGTCAGCAAACAACACTTGCTCGTCCTAAACCTTCACGCCGCGCTTCCACCCGCACACTCTCTGCCACTGGGGAAAATCGCCTCGGAGCTCAACTGGCGCAGAAGCCATACCGAGAATATCGTGACAAAACTGACTCGTCTGCACTTGTTGTCGTCGACGCTCAGTGGCGATTACGGCGATGAGGCATACATACTCACGCGCAAAGGGCGCGCCTGCCTGGCCTCTCGACACGCGAAGTCCCGGCTTGCTGACGAGTGACGACCGCTCCCGGCCGAGACTGCGTGATAACGCGCTTAAGAACGGCCCTTCAATCCCTTCCTCGGTTCCTGCTGCGGCCTGGTTTTTCGCGTCGGGGCTAGTCGGGCTGATTGGTCTGGCGCGACACTTGCCAGCTACGTAGCTGCGGGTCGCCTTGCAGCAGCTGACTTTTCGGCCGACTCAGGCCCGCAGCGCATCGACCGGCGGAATGAAGGCATAACCCAGCGCTTCGGCTACCGCCGGATGTGTGACCTGCCCACAGTGCACATTCAGCCCATCACGCAGGCCCGGATCGTCCAGCAAGGCCTGCGGATAGCCCTTATTCGCCAGCGCCAGCGCATAGGGCAGCGTCGCATTGTTTAGCGCATAGGCTGACGTGCGCGGCACCGCGCCGGGCATGTTCGCGACGCAGTAATGCACCACGCCGTCTTCGATGAAGGTTGGATCGGAATGCGTGGTCGGCCTTGAACTCTCGAAACAGCCACCCTGGTCGATCGCGACGTCGACCAGCACCGAGCCGTCGCGCATTTCACCAAGCATGGCGCGCGTCACCAGCCGCGGTGCCGCCGCGCCGACGACCAGCACCGCGCCGACCACCACATCCGCATCGATCGCGTATTCCTCGACCGCTTCGGTGGTCGAGAAAATCGTGTTCAGCCGGCCGCCGAACTGGAAGTCGAGTTCCTGCAGTCGCTTCAGTGACCGGTCGATGACCGTGACCTGCGCTTCCATGCCCATGGCCACCCGGATCGCATTGGTGCCGACCACGCCGCCGCCGATGACCACCACATTGGCTGCCCTCACACCGGGTACGCCCCCGAGCAGGATGCCGGCGCCGCCGGCCTCGCGTTCCAGGCAATGCGCGGCGGCCTGCACCGCCATGCGGCCGGCAACCTCGCTCATCGGTGCGAGCAGCGGCAGGCTGCCGTCCGGCGCGGTCACGGTTTCGTAGGCAATCGCGATCACCCCAGACTCTACCAGCGCCGCGGCCTGTTCCGGATCCGGCGCCAGGTGCAGGTAGGTGAACAGGATCTGGCCTTCGCGCAGGCGCGCACATTCGACCGGCTGCGGCTCTTTGACCTTAATGATCATCTCGGCGCGCGCGAATAGTTCGTCGGCATCGCCGACGATCTCGGCACCGGCTCGGTTGTAGGCCGCATCCGACATACCAATGCCCTGCCCGGCCCCGGTCTCGGCCAGTACCTGGTGACCGGCTGCGCACAACTCGCGCACGCTGGTCGGGGTCAGTCCCACGCGGTACTCGTCCGCCTTGATCTCCCTGGGTACGCCTATCAACATTATGGTTCTCCTCAGTCGACTGCACGCAAAGCTGCGCCCAGGGTCTCGGCGATCTGCGCGATCTGTTCTTCGCTGATGATCAGGGCCGGGGTCAGCGCCACGATATCGCCGGTCGTGCGCACCATCAGCCCGTGCTCGAAGCAGTAGCGAAATACGTCCAGCGCGCGCAGCGTCGGCCCGTCGCCGCGCGGCTCTAGCTCGACCGCGCCCATCAGCCCGAAGTTACGCACGTCCACGACATGGGGCGCATCAGCAAGCCCGTGCAGCGCATCCTCGAATACCGGCGCCAGCGCGGCGGCCCGTTCGAACAGGCCTTCTTCCGAATAGACATCCAGCGAGGCCAGTGCCGCGGCCGTGGCCAGCGGATGCCCGGAGTAGGTGTAGCCGTGAAAAAACTCGATGCCCTGCTCCGGGCCGTGCATGAAGGCCCGGTAGATGTCGCGGTCGACCAGCACCGCGCCCATCGGCACCGCACCGTTAGTCAGGCCTTTGGCCACGGTGGCAATGTCCGGGCGCACGCCGAACACGTCCGCGGCGAAGGCACCGCCGACGCGGCCGAAGGCAGTTATCACCTCGTCGAAAATCAGCAGAATGTCGTGCCGGTCGCAGATCGCGCGCAGCCGTTCCAGGTAGTCGACCGGCGGCACCAGCACGCCGGCGGAACCAGCCACCGGCTCGACGATCACCGCAGCCACGGTCGACGGATCGTGCAGGGCGAGAATGCCTTCCAGCTCAT
>CBFCXA010000287.1:0-3578 GCA_965601985.1 uncultured Chromatiales bacterium
GCCCGACCGGTGAGGTCTACAGCCGTGAGCTTGCCGGGCGTTTTCCCGGTCGCGACTGGATTCTGACCCGCATTCTGTGGCTGTGCGGCGAGGAGCCGGGTCGCAACCGGCTTGGGCGGGTCGACAGCATGCGCCGCTACATTTACATTCATGGCACGCCGGATACCGAGCCGATGGGCATGCCGTTCTCGCATGGTTGCATCCGCATGCGTAACGATGACGTGCTGGAGCTGTTCGAACTCACGGCGGCCGGCACCCGTGTGCAGGTTCACTCCGGCACGGCTGTCATGCCATGACGCTGGGGCCGCTGATGATCGACGTCGCCGGTCTGGCGTTGCAGCCGGAGGAGCGCGAGCGGCTGAGCTCGCCGCTGGTCGGTGGCGTAATCCTGTTCAGCCGCAATTTCGCCAGTACTGACCAGCTGCGCGAGCTGACCGCGGAAATCCACGCGCTGCGCCAGCCGCCGTTGCTGATCGCGGTCGACCAGGAAGGTGGCCGCGTGCAGCGCTTTCGCGACGGCTTCACGCGTTTGCCGCCGGCCCGCTGGTACGGGCGTCAGCACGATCTGGACGCCGACGAGGGGCGCCGGCTGGCGCGCCTGGGGAGCTGGCTGATGGCGGCTGAATTGCTCGAACTCGGCGTCGATCTCAGCTTTGCCCCGGTGGTCGACCTCGACTGGGGGGTGAGCGAGGTAATCGGCGATCGCGCGCTGCATAGCGAACCGGCCGCGGTGTCCGAGCTGGCGCTGGCCTGGATGCAGGGCATGCGCGATGCGGGTATGGCTGCGGTCGCCAAGCATTTTCCCGGGCACGGCGCTGTCATTGCCGATTCGCATGCCGAACTGCCGGAAGATCACCGCTCGCTCGCCGACATGCAGGACGATCTGCGCCCCTACCAGGCCCTGATCGATCACGGATTGCCGGGGGTGATGGTTGCGCACCTGCGCTACACCGCCGTCGACCAGGACATCGCCAGCCTGTCGCGTTACTGGCTGGAGACCGAACTGCGCGGCAAGCTACGCTTTTCCGGCGCGATTTTCTCCGACGACCTGGACATGGCCGGTGCGGCCGGCGCCGGTGACATGGCCGAACGCGCCAGGCTGGCGCTGTCCGCAGGCGCGGACATGGCGCTGATCTGCAATAACCCGGACGCGGCCGCAGCGGTACTCGAGGCCGGCGACCTCGACAATGGCCCGGCCAGCCACGGTCGGCTTGCGGCCATGCGGCCGGTTCGCAGCCCCGGCGCGCAATCGATCCGCGGCAGTCTGCCGTGGCAGGCCGCGGTCGACGCGCTGAACCAGGCACAGCAGCCGCCGGCGCTTCGCCTCGATGGCTGATCGGCCGGCGCAGTCGCCGCCGCCCGGTGCCGAGTTACTGGTCAGCCCGGAAGAGGTTGCCGGCGCGCTGGACCGGCTGGCTGCAGAACTCCAGCAGCACATCGACCGGGAGCCCTGTATTTTGCTGGGCGTTATGATCGGCGGGCTGTTGCCGATGGCCTGGCTGGCAAGTCGCCTCGCTGGAGATTTTCAGCTCGACTATTGCCATGTCACGCGCTACCGGGGCAGTCAGCGGGGCGGCCAGCCGGTCTGGCTGCGTCCGCCATCGCTGGAGCAGCGTGGTCGGCACGTGATCGTTATCGACGATATATTCGATGAGGGCGTGACGCTGGAGTACGTGCGCGAACAATGCCGGGATGCCGGCGCCGCGCAGGTCAGTGCGGTTGCGCTGGTCGAGAAGCGCCATGGCCGGGCCGTCGCGCGGCCGCCTGAACTGGTCGGTCTGCCGGTGCCGGATCGCTACGTTTTCGGCTGCGGCATGGATCTCGAGCATCACTGGCGGCATCTGCGCGGTATTTACGCGATGCAGGAAACATGACTGACAAGCAGGCAATCGCAGTGATCGGCGGTACCGGCGCGCTGGCGCTGGTACCCGGCGACGGCGTTAAACGACATACGGTCGAGACGCCTTACGGTATCCCGTCGGCGCCGGTCCGGCACTGGCAGTTGTCCGGCTGTGAGCTCTATTTCATCCCGCGCCATGGCGACGATGGCCACATCGCGCCGCACTGGGTCAATTACCGCGCCAATGTCTGGGCGCTGGCGCAGTATCAGCCGGACTACCTGCTCGGGATAAACGCGGTTGGCGCGATAAGTGCCGAAATGGCACCGGGCAGCCTGGTGTTTCCGGATCAGATCGTCGATTACAGCTGGGGCCGCGCGCATAGTTTCGAGGATCCGACCGATCGGCCGGTGCGCCATGTCGACTTTACCGAGCCGGTGACCGCCGCGCTGCGTGAACGGCTTGCCGCCAGCGCGCGCGAGCTGGGACTGCCGGCGCGGGACCGTGGCGTCTACGGCGTGACCCAGGGCCCGCGGCTGGAAACGGCGGCCGAGATCGACCGCATGGAACGCGACGGCTGCGATCTGGTGGGCATGACCGCGATGCCCGAAGCCGGGCTGGCGCGGGAAATCGGCCTCGACTACGCCATCTGTGCCGTGGTGGTGAACCATGCGGCCGGTCGCAGCCCCGCCGGGCTTGCAATCCACGCCGATATCGAGCGCCACCTGGTCGATGGCATGGCCAATGCGTCGCGCCTGGTCGACGCCCTTGTCGCTGGCGGCAGCGCATAGCTCGAGCAAGCGCTTGAAGCGCGTCACAGACGCAGACGGGAAGTCCCTCGTATATTTGACATTCTCCGTGCCTGCGTCGCCAGTCGCCCGCAGACTCGGCTTCATTGCTCGAATGAAATTTAGGAATATTACATAACAATATGTTTGAAATGACGAAAAAGCTGCTGCAGCAGGCGCTGGACCGGACCGCGGCCGCGATCGTCATTCTCGACCGTGACGGAAAGCGCATCGTGTATGCGAACACCGCGATGGAAGACCTGCTGGGCTGCCCGGCCGGGAGCCTGTTGGACCGGGACATCGCGGCGCTGCGCGCCGGCGGTCCACAGCTGGTCCTGGGCCCCGATCGTGCCGGCGACCTGTCAACCGAGCCGGTGCGCTGGCGAGTCGGCAGCGGGAAGGCCAGGAATCTGCAGCTGAGCGCGGCGGCGCTGACCGACAATCACGGCAAGCCCGCATTCTGGCTGCTGACGGCGGTCGCCGAGCAGTCCGAAATGCGACCAACCGGTGCAGCCGGTCAAACGGCGACTTCCAGCGATACAACCACCGGTCTGCCGGACCGCGCCGCGTTTGAACGGGCGCTGGCGCGCGACTGGGCCGCGGGCCGGCGGGTGCGCAGCCGGGTCAGCCTGTTGCTGTTCCGGATCGATGCGTTTCCTGCCTATCGTGAGGTCTTTGGCCGGCACGCAGCGGAGTCCTGCCTGCGCAAGGTCGGCCACGCGATTGGCGGTTGCCTGCGCCGGGACGCCGATCTGGTCGCGCGCTACTCAGAAGACCAGTTCGTGGCGCTGGTCGGCGGCGCAGAGGAGGCGCAGGCCGACGAGTTCGCGCGACGTATCGCCGATCGGGTGCGTCTGCTGGCCATCCACCATCCTCGCTCGGCGGTGGATCGCTTCGTCACCGTCAGCTGGTCGGCCAGCGTCAGGAGTCCAGGCCTCCACGACGACTATCA
>CBFCXA010000288.1:0-3569 GCA_965601985.1 uncultured Chromatiales bacterium
CGAGGCAACCCCGTATTTCCAGATAAGAACATAGTGGACAACCTTGATACCGCTCGTGGTTGATCCGGCGCAGGCCCCGATAAAGCATACCGCGTAAAGAAACATCTGGGCCGCCTGGGGCCATTTTTCATAATCGGCGGTAGTGAAGCCGGTAGTGGTCAGCAGGGAAGTGACCGGCACCGGCCTGCACTGGGCCCGTCAGGCCGGCGTTTACGCCAACATTTTCGTCGTCATGGTTGGTATCGGCCTGGCCTCGGCCGACGGCGCGCATCTGCGCCCGCGCTTTGCTGACGGCTGGCTGCCGCAGGTCGCCGAGCCGGTGATACTGCGCCTGAAGGAGTTCCTGATGGCGGCGTTTTGCGCCGGCTTTGCCTGGGTCGCCTTCGGTGTGGTCGCCGAAACCTTCACGCTGCAGGAGCGCTCTTCGGTCCTGCGTACCCTCGTCTGGCCGGTGCAGGCAGTGATTCCCACGGTGTTCTGCGTGGCCGCGCTGCGCCACGGACTGTTTGCTCTGTATCCGGCACTGCGGCCCGATGAGGCGTCCGGCGGCGCCGCGCTCACGGGCGAGCAGGCCACGGACTGACCCGTGACCGCACTGGCCCTGATCCTGATCGTCGTGGTGCTGCTCGCACTGCGCCAGAACCTGGTGGTTGTGCTGGGCGCAGCGACGGCCTATGCGTACCTGGTCTGGGGCGACGGCGTGGTCGCGAATATCGTGATCGACGCCTGGGATGCGGCCAACAAGGAAGTGCTGCTGTCGATCCCGCTGTACATCCTGGCCGGCAACATCATGTCCCGCGGGGTCATGGCCCAGCGGCTGATCCGGCTGATGCGCGCGGTCAGCGCGCCGGTGCCGGGCGGCCTGGCTATTGCCACCGTGCTGTCCTGCGCGATTTTCGCCGCGGTGTCCGGTTCGGGCACCGTCACACTGCTCGCGGTCGGCACCGTGATGTACCCGGCGCTGCGCGAGGCCGGTTATTCACGAGGTTTTGCGCTGGGCGCGCTGTGTGCCGCAGGCACGCTGGGGATCATTGTGCCGCCCAGCATCCCGCTGATTCTCTATGGCGTGATGACGCAGACCTCGATTGCCGACCTGTTCATCGCCGGCATCGGCCCGGCGCTGCTGCTGACCACGCTGATGGTGGTCTACGCGGTGATCGCCAACTGGCGCTTCCGGGGTGGCGCCTGGGACACTCGCGAAGTGCTCGCGGCATTTCGCCAGGGTATCTGGGCGCTGCTGATGCCTGTGCTGATTCTCGGCGGTATCTACAGCGGTTATTTCACCGCCACCGAGTCTGCGGCCGTTGCCGTGGTCTACGCGCTGTTCGTGGAAATGGTGATCTACCGGGAAATGGACTTTTCCGGCCTGTACTCGGTGGTCGGTCAGACTACCAAGCTGCTCGGTTCGCTATTCCCGGTGCTGATGATCGCGCTGAGCCTGAACGTTTTTCTGACCTACGAGCAGGTGCCCGAGATGCTGGTTGGCGCGCTGAGCAGCCGCCTGGACAGCCCGGTCGCGCTGCTGCTCGGTATGAACCTGTTCCTGCTGCTGCTCGGCTGCGTCATGGATATTGGTTCGGCGATTCTGATCCTGTCGCCGATGCTGCAGCCGCTGGCCGCGGCCCAGGGCATCGACCCGGTGCATTTCGGCATCATCATGGTCGTGAACCTGGAGATCGGCTACCTGACGCCACCGCTGGGCCTGAACCTGATCGTGGCGATGACCGCCTTCCGCGAGGATTTCTGGACCATCTGCCGCGCGGTCGTGCCGTTCATGCTGTTGATGCTGACCGGGCTGGTCGTCGTCACCTTCTGGCCGGCACTGTCCCTGTTTCTGGTCAACTGAAACGCGTATGTCCTACCGAGCCTATGCAGACGGACCGTTCGGACAGCTGCATTTTCAGGATACCGGTGACGGTGCGCCGCTTGTGCTGTGCCATCAGGCTCCGATGTCGCTGCGTCAATTTGACAGCGTGTACGAGCTGCTGCATGCCCGGGGCGTGCGAGCCATCGGCTTCGATCTGCCGGGTTTCGGAGACTCCGATGCCACCGACTTCGTGCCGCGGATCGAGGACTACGCCCGCGCCGTGCCGCCGGTGCTGGACCATCTCGGTATTCGCCGCGCCTGCATCCTCGGGCATCACACCGGAGCGCTGGTGGCCACGGAAGTGGCGCTGCAATTCGGCGATCGGGTCAGCGGGGTCATCCTGAACGGCCCGCTGCCGATGTCCGCGGACGAGCGAGAGGCGGGTCTGACCTACGTGGAGGAACACGAAAAAGGCTGCGCGCCGCGCGCGGACGGGCAGCATCTCGTTTCACTGTTCAAAAACCGCATGGCCGAAGCGGGCGAGGGCACGAACTGGGCCCTGGCAACCCGTTACCTGGCCGAGCAGCTGATCGGGCGCGGTCCGTTCTGGTACGGCCACCATGCGGCATTTCTTTACGACCACAACCAGACCATCCGGCAGCTGGTCCACCCGACCCTGGTGCTGACCAATACCGGCGACAGCATCTACGACAAGGCGAGACAGGCGAAAAGGATGCGCCCCGATTTCGCCTACCTGGAACTGGCCGGCGGTACCATCGATATCGTCGACGAGCAGCCGGTCGCCTGGGCCGATGCGGTTGCGAGCTTCGTGACGGGACTGGCGTAAGCGCAAACCCGGCCGGATCCGCAGCCAACGACGCTCCATCTGAACGTTGGCCGTCGCGAGTGTGATTTCTGTAGAATACCGCGCGCGGCGATGCTGCCGCCGACAACAAGAACGCTCAACGATTTTCCAGGAGGTTCCCATGACCATTCAGGCCGGCGAAAAAATGCCCGCGGGCAATTTCGGCATCATGACCAGCGAAGGCCCCGGCAGCATCTCGACCGAAGAGTTGTTCTCCGGCAAGAAAGTCGTGCTGTTTGCAGTACCCGGTGCGTTCACGCCGACCTGCTCGATGAAGCACCTGCCGGGGTACGTAGAAAGCGCCGCCGCGCTCAAGGCCAAGGGCGTCGACGCGATCGCCTGCATGTCGGTCAACGACGTGTTCGTCATGGACGCCTGGGGCAAGGACCAGAACGCCGGCGACGATGTGCTGATGCTTGCCGACGGCAACGGCACCTATACCGACGCGCTCGGACTGGAGCTGGACGCCAGCGGCTTTGGCATGGGCAAGCGCAGCCAGCGTTTCGCCATCGTTGTCAATGACGGCGTGGCCGAAAAGGTCGCGGTCGAAGCGGGCGGCGAATTCAAGGTCAGCGCAGCCGAATCTATTCTCGCCGATCTCTAGGAGTTTCCTGGCGGGCAGCCACGGCGACGATGTCGCGGCTGTCTGACGGCATCAGCGCGCCATCAACCCGGGGGGGACGACGATGGACCTGTACGACCTGTTTCTGATCATGCATCTGCTGCTGTTCGTCTACTGGCTCGGCGGCGATCTCGGCGTGTTCTATTCCAGCGGCATGGTCATCGATCCGAGCCTGAGCGACTCGGCCCGCGTGACGGCCGCGAAAATCATGGTCAACCTCGACCTGGTGCCGCGTATCTGCATGGCCCTGATGTTGACGGTCGGCGGCGTTCTCA
>CBFCXA010000289.1:0-3551 GCA_965601985.1 uncultured Chromatiales bacterium
CATGTTTCGCCTGAAGACCGGCCGCCTGCTGCGCGCCTGCATCCTGTCGGCGGCCAGCTGCCCGCCGGTGGTCGACAACGACGGCTACCAGGCGCTGGAACTGTTCTCCGACCGCATCGGCGTGGCGTTCCAGATCCGCGATGACATTCTCGACATCGAGGGCGAAACCGAGATCATCGGCAAGCAGCAGGGCGCGGACATCGAGCGGGACAAGGCCACCTACCCGGCGATGTTCGGTCTCGACCAGGCCCATGCGCGGGTCACGGAACTGCTGGACGAAGCACTCGCCGCACTGGCGCATTTCGGCACGCGCGCCGAGAGCCTGGCCTGGCTCGCTCGTTATATCGCAGCCCGCGATCACTGATACCGGCCTGTTATTGCTAGAATAAGGACTGGGCCAGCCAGCCAGCGGGAACATGTACAGCGACTTCTTCGGTCTCAACGAGAAGCCGTTTTCGATCGCGCCGGACCCTCGCTATCTGTTCATGAGCGAGCGGCATACAGAAGGTCTCGCCCACCTGATCTACGGCGTCAAGGAAGGCGGCGGCTTCATCCAGCTGACCGGCGAAGTCGGCACCGGCAAGACCACGCTGGTCCGCAGCCTGTTGCAGCAGCTGCCGGACACCGCAGATGTCGCGCTGATCCTCAACCCGCAGCTGTCGCGCGTCGAGTTCCTGAGCGCAATCTGCGAGGAGCTGGGCGTCACGCTGCCCGAGCAGTCTGACAGCATCAAGGCGCTGACCACCGCGCTGAATGCATTCTTGCTGTCGAATCACGGCCGCGGCCGGCGCACGATCCTTATCGTCGACGAGGCTCAGAACCTGCGCGTGGACGTACTCGAGCAGGTCAGGTTGCTGACCAACCTCGAAACCACCAAGCAGAAGCTGCTGCAGATCATCCTTATCGGTCAGCCGGAACTGAGAGAACTGCTGTCACGCAACGATATGCGCCAGCTTGCCCAGCGCATCACCGGGCGTTATCACCTCGAACCGCTGAACCGCGACGAAGCGGTCGCCTACATCGAGCATCGGCTGAAAGTCGCCGGCGCGGTCGGCGAGATCTTTACCGACAAGGCGAAGCGGGAATTGTACCGTCTGTCCAGCGGCATCCCGCGCATGATCAATGTGATTGCGGATCGCGCGCTGCTAGGCGCATTCACCCGCGAGACGCACCAGGTGACCGCCGAACTGGTGCGTGGCGCCGCGCAGGAAGTCTACGACCAGCCGGCCGCGCCCTTACCGGCGTGGGCGGGACGGGCGGCCGCGGCCGCCGGCATCGCTGCGCTGGTGACGGTGGCTGCCCTCGTACTGCTGAACGGCGAAACCGAACCACCGGCAGCGGTCGTCGATGCTTCACCGCCCGAGTTGTCGCAGCCGGCGGTTTCAGCTTCGGTACCCGGGGCGACTCCGCCTGAACTGGCAGCGTCACCTCCGGTCACGACCGGAGCCGGTGCATCGGCAAGCGATATCCGCCTCGCGCAACTACTGAGCGGCGGCGAGGGTGACACCGGGACCGACCAGGCGTTCACGACCCTGTTCGGGCTCTGGGGCATCGACTACGACCGCGGCCCGATGCGGGCCTGCAAACAGGCCGAAGCGCACAACCTGTATTGCCTGTTCCAGCGCGGCTCGCTGTCGCAGGTTCGCAGTCTGGACCGGCCGGTGATCCTGACGCTGCGTGACGACGGCAGCAACGAGCACCAGGTAGTACTCGCCGGGCTCGACGGCAACATGGCGATCCTGGCGCTGGGCGAGAGCGAATACCGCGTGGACGCCGGCGAACTCAGCGACTACTGGTTCGGCGAGTACCTGCTGGTCTGGCGACCCGAGACCGGCGGGGTCAAATCCTACTTCCCCGGCATGCGCGACCCGGCTATTCCGTGGATTCGCTCCAGCCTGTCGGCGATCCAGGGCGAGCCGGTCTCACCGATGGACTCGGACCTGTTCGACGACACGCTCGAGGAACGGGTGCGCCAGTACCAGCGCGACCGGCGCCTGAACGTCGACGGACTGGTCGGTCAGCAGACACAGATCGCGATGAATACCGATCTCGGCGCCCTCGACCGGCCGCGCCTGGTGCGGGCGAACTAGCGTGTCCTACATCCTCGACGCGCTGCGCAAGAGCGAGAACGAGCGCCGCCAGGGCGATACGCCCGGCATCACGGCGGCTCGCTACCGGGTAGACAATCAAAAACGCAGCATCTGGCTGCCGGTGGTCGGCGCCATACTCGTCATCAACGCCGCGCTGCTGGCCTTCCTGCTGCTGCGCCCGTCCGGCGACGCCAGCGGCCCGCTAGCGGTCGGCTTGCCACCGGAACCGGTCAATCCGCCGCCGATGGCCAGCGCCGCGCGGCCGGCGCCGAAAGTCAGGCCGCTGTCACGGGAAGTCGCCGAGGCGGCGGCCAACACCAGCACTCCGGTTGCCGAAGCGCCGCAAGTATCCACGCCGGCCGCGTCCGCGGCGCCCACTCTGCCGAGTGTGCCTTCCGCGGCCAAGGCTGACCTGCCGGCAGCCGGGGAACCGGCCCGGGCCGCCAGCTTGGCGCTGCCGAGCATGCAGCAACTGGTGCTGGACGGTAAGCTGGAAATGCTGCCGTTGCGCATGGACATGCACGTCTACAGCGAGGAACCTTCGCAGCGCTTCGTGTTCATCAACATGGCCAAGTACCGTGAAGGCGAGCGACTCAAGGAAGGCCCGCAGATCGAGTCGATCGATTCGGCCGGCGTCATCCTGTTCCACCAGGGACAGCGTTTTACCCTGGCGCGTGAATGAGCGATGAGGGCGAGCCGGCCGCGACACGGCCGAGCATTGCCTACCTGGACGGCATACGCCTGGACCGCGCGCTGCGCGCGGGTGTGCGCCGGGTACTGGCCGAACGCCAGCATCTGAACAAGATTAACGTGTTCCCGGTGCCCGATGGCGATACCGGTACCAATCTCGCACTGACCCTGTCGGGTATCGGCGCGGCGCTGGCGGCGCATCCGTCGCGTTCGGCCGGCGACGTGATGATCCGCGTGGCCGACGCCGCGCTGGACGGCGCGCGCGGCAACTCCGGCGCGATCATGGCGCAGTTCTTCCAGGGCCTGGCTGACCAGCTGGGTGAGTATCGGCGTATCGGAGTGAACGAGCTGAGCTCGGCCTTGAGCGCGGCCAGCGCCTATGCGCGCGATGCGCTGGACAAGCCGCTGGACGGCACCGTGCTGACGGTAATCCAGGACTCCGCCCGCTCGGCCGCCAGCCTGCAGCAGCAGGGCGTAGAGGATATCGTCGCCTTCATGGACGGCATGCTGGTCGCGGCGCGCGAATCACTGGAATCGACCCGCAACGGGCTCGAGCAGATGCGTAAGGCGGGCGTGGTCGACGCCGGCGCCAGCGGTTTCGTGATGCTGCTCGAGGGCATGGCCGATTTCATCCGTACCGGTTCGCTGCGCACGGCCGATGAGGCGATCGAGGCGCCGGTCGATATACCCGACGAGAACATTGTCGGCGGCAGCGAAGAACTGAGTGTTCGTTACTGCACCGAGTGCATGGTCAGCGGTGAGCGCATCGAC
>CBFCXA010000290.1:0-3531 GCA_965601985.1 uncultured Chromatiales bacterium
TTCGTGAAGAACGGACTATCAGGCGGACCGTGGTGTTCCGCCGCAAAGAGAGCTGACGTAATCCTGTTCGCCATCCTGCTGCTGGCGGCCACGCCGCTGCCGGCCCAGGAGGAGCTGGCGGCCTATGACATCGTCATCAACGGCACCCATCGCAGCTCGCAGGTGGCGGTCGACGTAGTGGTCGACCTGCCCGAACGCCTGGCGGGACAAACCGTCGAATTCCTGCTCGCCTCGAAGCTCAAGATCACGAAATCCAGCCCAAAAGTAACCAGCCTGAAAGATGCCGGTGCAGAGGGCTTCCAGGGCATCAACGGCTCCAGCGTCGACCTGTCGCAGCGCGCCGGCGTGAATCGCTACAGCGTGCAGCTGCCGGCGGACTCGACACGACTGAATCTGACCTATCGCGGTGCGATCGACTACGAACTGCGCACCCAGGGCGAGGAATACACCCGCAGCTTCCAGGAAACGCCCGGACTGGTCAGTGAAGACGGGGTGTACCTGGCCGGCAGCACGCTGTGGTATCCGTACTTCGGCGACGACCTGGTGACTTTCAAGCTAAACGCCAAAACGGACCCGGGCTGGCATCTGATCAGCCAGGGCGACGGCGATTCGGGCGGCGAGGACGGCCTGGCTACCTGGGACTCGGCCGGCCCGGTGGACGAGATCTACCTGGTCGGCGGACCGCTGACGCGCTACGAGAAGTCGGCCGGAGCGGTCACCGCGGAAGTCTACCTGCGCGAACCCGATGACGCCCTGGCACAGAAGTACCTGGACGCAACGGCCCGCTACCTAGAGATGTACCGCGGCCTGATCGGCCCCTACCCCTACGGCAAGTTCGCGCTCGTCGAGAACTTCTGGGAAACCGGCTATGGCATGCCGTCCTTCACCCTGCTCGGCCCGCAGATCATCCGCTTCCCGTTCATCCTGACCTCTTCCTACCCGCACGAGATTTTGCACAACTGGTGGGGCAACTCGGTGTTCGTCGACTACGACACCGGCAACTGGGCCGAGGGCCTGACCGCGTACATGGCCGATCACCTGATCAAGGAACAGCAGGGCCAGGGTGCCGAGTACCGGCGCGATACGCTGAAGAAGTATCGCGACTTCGTCGGCGAAGGTCGCGACTTCCCGCTGACCGAGTTCCGCTCGCGACACAGCGCGGCGACCGAAGCGGTGGGTTACGGCAAGACGCTGATGGGCTTCCACATGCTGCGGCTGAAAATGGGCGACGATGCATTTCGCCGCGCCATGCAGAGCTTCTACCGCAAGAACCGCAACCGGAAGGCAAGCTTTGCAGACGTGCGCGCAGCGCTGGAAGCTGACGGCGAACTGGACCTGGAACGCTTCTTCACCGACTGGGTCGAACGTGCCGGCGCAGCCGATCTGGACCTGGCCGACGTCCGCGTAGCGCCCGGCGGCAAGGGCTACGTGACGACCGGCCGCCTGCTGCAGCGCCAGCCCCAGGAACCTTACGCCCTGGATGTGCCGATCGCGGTCGTGACCAGCAACGGCACGGCCATGGCCACGATTCGCAGCGAGCAGCGGGAAACCGGGTTCAGCATCAATACGCGAAACCCGCCACAGCTGTTGAGCGTCGACCCCGAATTCGATCTGTTCCGTCTGCTCGACGCGCGTGAGACCGCGCCGTCTATCGGGCAGGTGTTCGGCGAGTCGGAGATCACCGCGGTACTGCCGGCCGACGCGGACGAGGCCGAGCGAAACGCTTACGAAGCACTGGTTGCCGGCTGGGAAAGCCCCGCACAGAAGATCAACCGTGTGCTCGACAGCGAGGTGACCGAATTGCCCGCTGACCAGGCCGTGTGGCTGTTCGGTGCCGGGAACCGACTGGTCGAACAATTGTTTCCCGCTGACGGTATCGCGAGAGTCTCGCGCAGCGACGACGCACTTGACCTGGCCGGCGAGCAGCTGTCGTTCGCCGGCACGTCCACGGTCGCGATGAACCGCCACCCGGCGAACCCGGGCAAGGCAGTCGGCTGGATAACCGTCGGCACGCCGGCCGCGTTCGAGGGCATGGGCAGGAAACTGCCCCACTACGGCAAGTACTCCTACCTCGCGTTCACCGGCGACGAGCCGGAGAACTTCCTGAAAGGCGAATGGACCGCAACGGACTCGCCGCTGCTGGTCGACCTGCGCCCGGACGACGCGCGCGACACGGCGGTCGCAGTCACCGGCCTGCCGAAGCGCTCGGCGCTGGCCGAAATGCCGCAGGTGTTCTCCAGCGAGCGCATGATGGAGACCGTAGACTGGCTGGCCGCGCCGGAACGCGAGGGACGCGGGCTCGGCAGCCAGGGCCTGGAGGACTCGGCGGAATACATCGCGGCGCAATTTGCCGAGATCGGACTCGAACCCGCCGGCGACGACGGCGGCTACCTGCAGACCTTCACGGTCGATACCGGCCCGGACGGCGGACCGAACACCGTGCACAACGTGATCGGCTACATCCCGGGCAGCGACCCGCAGTTCGATGGTCAGGCGGTGCTGATCACCGCGCATTACGATCATCTCGGCTATGGCTGGCCGGACGAGCGCGCCCAGGCAGAGCCCGGCGCAACCTACGTCGGCGCGGACGACAACGCCAGCGGCATCGCGGTGCTGCTGGAACTGGCCCGTGCCTGCAAAGACGGCGCGACCCAGCCGCGCAGCCTGGTGTTCGTCGCGCTGACCGGCGAGGAGGCCGGCCTGCTCGGTTCGCAGTACTACGTGGACCATCCGACGCCGACCGCGATCGACGGCATCTTCGCGGTCATCAATATGGATACGGTCGGTCGGCTCGGTGACCAGCCGGTATCGATCCTTGCCACCGAATCCGCAACCGAGTGGGCGCCGGTGTTTCGCGGCGTTGGCTTCACGACCGGAATCCCGGTCGAGACCGTGCCCGGCGCTTCCGAATCATCCGACCAGCAGAGCTTCATCAACCAGGGCATCGCCGGCATCCAGGTCTTTACCGGCGCGCATCTGGATTACCACCGGCCGTCGGACACGCCGGACAAAGTCGACGCTGCGGGCATGGTCAAGGTGGCCACCGTAGTCAAGGAAACGGCCACCTACCTGAGCGAGCGCGCCGAACCGCTGACGGTGACCGGCGCCGGACGCGGCACCGGCACGTCGGAACAGACGCAGGCCTCGGCCAGCGGCGAACGTCGTCGCGTGTCCTTCGGCACGGTGCCCGATTTCGCGCACCAGGGCCCCGGCGTCGGCGTCGAGTCGGTCATCCCGGGCTCCGGCGCAGCGCAAGCCGGCATCCAGGCCGGTGACGTCATCACGTCAATCAATGGCGAGGAAGTAGCCGACCTGGGCGCGTTTTCCGGCATGCTGAAACGCTTCAGCCCGGGCGACGTCATTACCGCGACCGGCAGTCGTGACGGCGAAACCTACGAAGTCGAACTGGAGTTACAGGCCCGCTGATGCTGATTACCTTTCATAGTGACGCTTACGCCGACATCACGATGTTCGGCGAAGTCGGCAGGAAACTGCTGACGCTCATGGGCCACAGCGGCACCGTACCCGGCG
>CBFCXA010000291.1:0-3526 GCA_965601985.1 uncultured Chromatiales bacterium
CAACGAGACCGACCTGCCGAAGATCAACCTGTTGCACCTGACCAGCCGCAAGGCGGTGGTCGCGGCGCTGCAGATGGCCGACGTCTTCCCGCACATCGATTTTCGCCGGGAGGTCACCATCGGCCACCTGTGCCTGGACGTGGATGCCAAGACCGGTGCGCTGGCCAAGGTGAATCCGCCGATCCGTCCGCGCGAGGATGTGGAGTTTCTGTGGGAAGCGCTGCTGGCCGGCGAACTGGACTGGGTCTGCTCCGACCACGCCTGCTGCAAGCACGAGATGAAGGTCGACAAGCGCCGCAAGAGCGACATCTGGCTGGCCAAGTCCGGTTTCGGCGGCACCGAGTACCTGCTGGCCGCGCTAGCTACCGAGGGTCGCAAGCGGGGCCTGAGCTGGAACGATATGGCGCGGCTGACCAGCTATACCGCCGCGCGTCGCTTCGGCCTGGACAGCAAGGGCGACATCGAAGAGGGCCTGGACGCCGACCTCGCGCTGCTCGACCCGTCAGAAACCTGGACGGTGCGCGCGGAAGATTCCGAATCCCAACAGGGTTACACGCCTTTCGAAGGCATGGAACTTACCGCGAAGGTTAAGACGACCTTCCTGCGCGGCGAATGCGTCTACGATAACGGCGAAGTAATCGGCAAGGCCGGCGGCAAGTATCTGCAGCGGCCGTATTGAGTGGCGTGCGGGCCCCGGCCCGCTGTGCCGCGCCCGGTCGTCGTGCCCGTCAGTTCAGCGCGACGTTGGCGGACAGCGCGGCTTTCGCCTTCTTCCCGTCGCCGCGCTTCGCTGCTCGCGGCCGTTCCCCGGTAGACTTGGCTCGCGCCAGCTCGCCGAACATCGCGACGATACTGGTCGAGTAACGCGATGCTTCGCGTCGCGACATCTTTCGCACGGCCGCTGCGGGCGCGGGTTCCTTGCCGATCGGTTTGGCCGAATGCATCGCCTGGCGCAGCTGGGCGAAGTCTTCGCGGATGGTCTCCGGCACTTCGCTGTCGGTCAGGCTGTCGAGATCCTCGAGATACGCGGCCAGCAGCCGTTTTTTGACCCGGCCGCTGCCGGCGAGCGTGCGCACGGCGGAGTAGAAGCGATCAGTGAACTGGCACATGAGGCCCTCTGTTTTTCTTGTTATTGGCCTGTCGGGACCGGCAATCCCGCCGCCGCTGCTGCCGCCAATTTATTGGCCCACCACATAGGGTGATTTTCGGCGACTAATCAGTGACGTGTCTGTGAAATATATAACGAATATTACAAAACGCAAGCAACTCACGGTTAATTTTTCCGTAACAGTTCGACAGGCCGGCTGGCGGTGCAGATAGGCTTCCGGCACTGGGCGGTGCTGGGGGTCCTGGTCACGCTCTGGGGCTCCTCTTACCTGGCCGTCGAATTCGCGCTGGCGATGTTCCAGCCAGCCCAGATCGTGGCTCTGCGCGTCCTCACAGGCGCCGTGGTGCTGCTGATAGCCAGCCTGGCCGGGCGCCACGCGCTGCCGCGCGACCTGCGCCACTGGGGCTGGTTCCTGGCGATTGCGGTGGTCGGTAACTGCCTGCCGTTTTTCCTGATTTCCTGGGGCCAGCAGCAGGTCGAGTCCGGCCTGGCCGGCATCCTCGCCGCGAGCACGCCGCTGGTGGTGATGCTGCTGGCGCATTTCCTGCTGGACGATGAGCGGCTGTCCCGCTGGCAGGTGCTGGCCTTTCTGCTGGGTTTCGCAGGCATCGTGGTGCTGATGGGCCCGGACTCGCTGGCCGCGCTCGGCGGCTCCGAGGACCGGCTGCTGTCGCAGCTCGCGGTCTTCGGCGGCGCGGTCTGCTATGCGGTCGCCACGGTCTCGGCGCGCTTCATGCCCGCAGCGCACCCGGTGGTGACTTCGACCGGCGTGATGCTGCTGGCGACGGCGTTGATGGGCCGCTGGGGTTTCTCGGGTGCGGCACTGTTGCCGGGTGCCGATACCAAGGTTATCGGGGCGATCGGCTTCCTCGGCCTGATGGGCACCGGCGTTGCGTCGATCCTGTACTTCTACCTGATTCAGGAGACCGGCGCGCGCTTCACCTCGCTGCTGAATTACCTGGTGCCGGTCTGGGCCGTCGCGCTGGGCGCCTGGGTGCTCGGCGAGCGCCTGCCGATCACCTCGTGGCTGGCACTGGGCATGATCCTGGGCGCGCTGGTGCTGATGCGCGATTCGGCAGCGGGGCCGCGAAGCGCGTCTGTCGCTGCTAAAGACTAGACACGCATCCCGGAATATCACCGCAGCTGATCTTCCGGCACCGGCCCGAAATACATATCGAAGAACAGCCCGGCCCCGAGGTTAAGCTCGCGCTCCTCGGCCAGCGAAAACTGCGGAAAGGTCGCGCTCGCGCGGACTTCTACGAACAGCCATTCGCGCAGGATGCGGCGCCTGTAGCCGATGTCCACGCCGAAATTCTGCAGTGAGGCTCTACGTCCCGTTTCGCCGCGTATGAAAAGCCGGTAATTGAACGCGCGGCGATTCGACAAGCCCTGGAAAAAGCTGATCGTGCTGCTCCAGTCCAGTCCCTCCCGGTCCTCGGCTACCGTGCCGGAGTTCGACCAGCGCGCCAGCAGGTTGGTGCTCAGCAGCTTGTCGAGATCGACCTGCGACGTGGTGCCGAAGCCGCGTTCGTAGGTCCAGAAACCGATCTGCCGGAAACGGACCAGCGTATCTTCGTTGAAATCCCAGTTGCGGAAAAAGCGCAGCTTTGCATACGGGTCGGGCGGGACCCGGAAGCGGATGCCGAGATCGACGTCGAATCCCCGGTTGAGCTGCTGGCCGCGCCGAAAGCCGACGCCGAGCAGCCAGTTGGCATCTTCCACTTCGTCGAATCGTCCGGGCAGCGTGTCGCCCTCGTCGATCGCGCGGTCTTCGATCAGTTCCCGATCGGTGCCACGACCAAGTTTGAGCTTGCCCTGCCAGTTCTCGAGCCTTTCCCTCGCAGCCGGCAGTGCAAAGGAGCCCCGGAAACGGTAGTCGATGTCCAGCCCGTTACTCTGGTCATAGAAGGCCCCCAGGCCGACCCGTCCATAACTCTCGCGCACGGTCGAGTCGTAGCGTTGGCGGTCGCCGAAGAAGCCGTCGAACCAGCGCGTTGCGCCACAGACCGTCCAGTAGACGGTTTTCTGCGTGCGATCGAG
Organism: uncultured Chromatiales bacterium; assembly: GCA_965601985.1. Classification (GTDB taxonomy): domain Bacteria; phylum Pseudomonadota; class Gammaproteobacteria; order Steroidobacterales; genus J054. Next base: position 3,149 of record CBFCXA010000291.1, read on the forward strand.
CATGCCTTGCCGGCCGTCATCGGTGCGGCAGGGGTCGTCATCAGCTCCCGCCGCAACGCTCTCTTCCAGCGACTCCTCGGGCCGCAGGGGCGTGTCGAGAGTCGTGCGCGCAGGTTCTTCGGTGCTCGGCGCGGTTGCGGGACCGGCCTGTTCGGCAGCAGTGATCGGGTCTTCGGTTGTTCCAGGCCGCCTGTTCCCTTCACGCGGCGCGCAGGCTGCGGTGGCCAGGCACAGCAACGCGGCTGTCACTACCGCCCGTGTTGCTGCTGCTCTTTGCATGTTCGTGCTACGCCCGTCGACGTGACTTATCTTGCGTCACATTCGCTGCGATTGCAGGCACCGCGTCAAAGTCAAGGGGACAGGCCCGCAGGGCCCTTC
>CBFCXA010000292.1:0-3503 GCA_965601985.1 uncultured Chromatiales bacterium
CCTTGCGGTAGGTATAGGTGATGCTGTTCGAATCGCCATCGTCACCGTTGCCGGGCGACTGAAACGACATCCGCGGGCCACCGTCAGTGCCCGGCAGTTCCCGCCAGCTGCTCGCGGCCAGGCAGCGCTCCGCGAGTCCTGCGACGAAGGCCTCAGCGAACGCGGTCATGGCGCCGGCGAACGGGGAGCCTGTGATTGTCCCTTGGAGAGGGCCGGCAATGCCTGAAGGCAGCAGCGGGGCACACGTGAGATCATCAATTGAAGCTATCACATCCGGCAGACCCTGCCGTTCCGCGGACGTGACGAACCAGTTCAGCCCGATGCCAGGATCACACACAGAACGCATACTCACCGGCAGCCTGGTCACCGGCCTTGGGGCCGGGGCTGACTTCACTGCGCTTGACTGGTTTCGGGAGGACTGCATTGCGGCGTTCGGCATCGATCCTTATCCCGGCACGCTGAACCTTCAGCTCACGCGCAGCGGCGACCTGGAACGCTGGGAAGCGCGACTGGCCAAGCCGAGCGTCCGGTTGGTGGCAGCAGATCCGGAAACCTGCGACGCGCTCGCTGTGCCGGTGGAGATCGCCGGCCAGCTGCCGGGTGCCATCATCGTGCCGCAGGTTCCCGGCTATCCGACCAATCAGCTCGAACTGGTTGCGGCGCTGCCGCTGCGCGAGCACCTGGCGCTCGCCGACGGTGACCCGGTTCAGCTCGAACTGCTCGAACCGTTTACCGCCGAAGCGCTGGTTTTCGACGTCGACGGTACGCTGGTGAATTCGGTCGACGCCTATCACATTGCCGCCGGGCTCGCGGCGGCGCCGCACGGACTCGAGGTCACGCGGGAACTCGTGCACCAGGCGCTGAACAGCCAGCAGCCCTTCTGGAGCCTGATTCTGCCGCCCGAGCGTCAGGCCGACCGGGCGCTGGTCGAGTCGCTGCGGGACGAGACCATGCGCCACTGGCCAACCGTACTGGCCGAGCATGTCGACGTATTCCCGGGTCTCGGCGACACGCTGGAGCAACTGCGCGGGGCCGGGATGCGCCTGGCAATCTATACCGGATCCCGCGGGGAGTCGTTCGAGCCGCTGCGGCGCGCGCAATTGCTCGAGTATTTCGAACTCGTATTGACCGCTGACGATGTCGAGCAGCCGAAGCCGCACCCCGAGGGAGTGCTGCAGTGCCTGACGGCTCTCGACGTCGACGCGCGGTCAGCGGCCTACGTGGGTGATTCCAGCCCGGACATGCGTGCCGCACGCGCCGCGGGGGTTGCGCCGGTCGGCGTACTGAGCGGCGCGGGCAATTCGGCCAGCCTGTCCGAGGCGGGCGCACGGCACCTGGTCAGGAGTCATATGGAGCTTTTGAAACTCATTGAAATACAATAGCTAAGGAAAAACTTCTAAGTACTACTCTATCTACGGGCGTGCCAGCCACGAAAGTAATCCGACCAGCGCTCGTCGACCAGCTCGAAGGTCTCCGGACTGTGTTTCTCGAGCAGCACCCTAGAGACCTCGGGCCACGCTTCGGGACCGCCCTCGTTCGGCAGCTGCCGGGTCGCGTCGATCACGATTTTGCTGGTCAGCCAGCGGGTCGGCGCGCTGGGATCCAGCGGCATGCCCCGTGTCTGCGGAATGATCAGCGCGCCGGGATCGGGCTGCCAGCGCGTACCCAGCGCATGGAAGATCTGGGTCTTGTCCTGCACATCGACATCCCCGTCGACGACGATGACAACTTTGGCGAACAGATCCGCGGCCGCGACGTGCTGGCCTGCAGCCATGCCTTCGCCCGGCATGCGCTTGTTGATACTCAGCACCGCGACTCCGGTGGTTTCGACAGGCCGGTAGAACTCGACCAGGTTCTTGATGACCTGCCGGTAGTTCCGGTTGTTTGTGACGTTCTGCGGGATACTCATGGTGAGCTTGGTGATGCCGGCGAAGGAGTTGCTTACCCAGGGCTGCGGGCGGTGGGTAACCGCCTGAATATCCATGAAGAAGTTGCTCGGCTTCTTCAGGCCCATGTAGCCATAAACCTCACCGTACGGGCCTTCTTCTTCGCTTTCACCCAGGTGAATTTCGCCCTCGAGCACGATTTCTGAGTGTGCCGGCACCAGGATCTCGCTGCTCGAGCACCGCACGAGCTCCACCGGCCGGCCACGCAGTCCGCCGGCCACCTCGAGTTCATCGTCGCCCAGCCCGGTGATCTTCGAGGTGCCGAGCGCGAAGGTAATCGGGTCGGCGCCCATGACCACGGCCGCCGGGACGGTTTCCGCGCCGCGCTTTTTCGCCCGCATCAGGAAGTTCCAGGCGTGCTGGCCGATCTCGGTATTCACGCCGATGCGCCTCGGCCCTTTGACCTGGCAGCGATAGGTGCCGACGTTTCGGCCCATCTCCGGATCCTCGATGAACACCGTGCCGGCCGTGATGTAGCGGCCCGCGTCCTTCGGGTTGGTCTGGATCCACGGCAGGCGCAGGATGTCAATATCGTCGCCGCGCAGCTCGACCGACTTGACCGGCGCGGCACTGGCGTCTATTTCCACCGGAGCGACGCGCGGCCAGTTGCCCTGGTCGTCGAGTTTGGCGTCGAGATGCTGGAACGTGGCTCGATAGAGCTCGCGCTGGCTGACCGGGTCAGTCGGCGCACCATAGGCCAGCGCCTCGCTCAGCCAGCTGCCGTAGATGTTGCCGAGGACCGGCCCGTTCAGCCACTGACCGTCGACCTTGATCCGCTCGATCAGGAACGCGGGCGCATCGTGCCAGCCGTATTCCTCGATCAGCCGGTAGGCGAAGCCGGTGGCTTCGAAGCGATCCTGGTCCATCTCCGGGATGCGCAGCAGCTGGCCCCGGGATTCCAGCGCCAGCGCAAAGTCGCGCAGGGAATCGAAGGGTCCGGTCTGGGCTTCCGGGTTGTCTTGTCTGGCGGCCTGGGTCATCTGGTCGGCTCCGTGGCTTGCGGCCTTTCCCGGTGAATCTAGCTTGATCAGTTTCATCATAAATTCGCGGGCCTGGGGAGACGAGGCAAAGGCTTGAGGATCCACACAGTGGTAGCGTAGCTGCCGGGCAGCGCGAGCAACTGCTGGCCTGCGCAGAATTCCGGGGCCGGGGTACCCGAGATGGGGAAATCGATGAACGAAGAGGTCAAGTCGCCAGACCTGTCTGGCAAGACCGTGCTGATCACCGGCAGCGCCAGTGGCATGGGCGCGCTTACCGCGATCGCGCTGGCCGGTCAGGGCGCGCGGCTCATACTGGTCGACAAAGACGTACCCGAAGGGCAGGAAATTGCGCGCCGCTGCAGCGAGCAGACAGACAACGGACGCGTCGAGTTCATCGCCTGCGACCTGACCGATTTTGCCGAGCTGCGCGCCATGGCGAATCAGGTCGTCGAGAACTGCCCGCGTCTGGATGTGCTGATCAACAACGCCGGCATCACCGAGTCGGTGCGCCGCGAGAGCGCGCAGGGCCAGGAACTCACAATGGCAACCAACTATCTCGCGCCGTTTCTGCTCAGCG
>CBFCXA010000293.1:0-3497 GCA_965601985.1 uncultured Chromatiales bacterium
TCCTCCCTGCTGAACGTCAACCGCGAGCTGCTGAACTCCAATCTGTCTCTGATCTCCGCGCTGGCCGACTACCATCTGTCGCCGGACAAGGCGCTCGACTTCAAGCGCCTGCCGAGAGCCAGCTGAGCCCCGCAGCATGCGACGCGGCTGGCACCTTGCCGTCATAGCCGCTAGGTTTAGTGCATGCGCATCGACGTCATCATCGAGTCCGACAAAACGCCGGAGCAGGTGCTCGAGCTGGGCCGGCTGGCCGAGGATAACGGCCTCGGTGCGGTCTGGGTCGCCAACAATGCAAACGGACGCGATGCCTTCCTGAACTTTGCGTTGCTGGCGCAGCAGACCGGGCAAATTGCCATCGGTCCGATCGCCGTCAGCCCGCAGGAACTGCATCCGCTGAAGATGGCGATCGCGCTGCTGACGTTCAACGAGATCAGTCGGGGCCGCGGCCAGATCGTGGTCGGCGGTGGCGGAGGCGTGGCCGAAGCGATGGGCTTCAAGCCGCACCGGATGGTGCGCACGGTGCGCGAAGCGATCGAGATCCTCGAACTGGCCGCCCGCGGCGAGACCGCCAACTACAAGGGCGAGATTTTCGACATCAGCTGGATGGATACGCGCTGGGTCACGCAAGCACCGCCGATGATCTATGCCGGCGCCAACGGACCGAAGATGCTGCGCATGGCGGCGAAATATGCGCGCGGCATCATGGCCAGTGATTTCACGCCGGAGCGCATCCGCTGGGCGCGCGAGATCATCGACCCGCTCCTCGGGGAACGCGACCTCGAGCCGGCGGAATATCCGCTGAATAACTTCTGGGCCTGGCACGTAAAAGAAGACGCGCAGGCAGCCAACGCCGAATCGCGCATCTGGTTGTGCGTGCGTGGGACTATCTACCCGGACTATATCCGGGACGTGGTCGATGAGGACGAGGCGCGTATCGTGCTCGACAACCTGCCGGCCTTCACGAAGGCTTATTACCGAAAGACTCCCCGGATCGAAGGCGTGCCTGACGAGATCGTCGACAAGATCGTCGAGCGCGGCACGTCGGCCTCGTCACTGGCGAACATCGATCGCGAGGTCGAGCGCTTCTGTGAGTTCGCGGCTGCCGGCCTGAACCAGATCGCCCTCAAGGTCTACGGCGAGCCGGACGAGGCAATCCGCACCATCGGCCGGCATATTGTGCCGGCACTCAGTTGATCGTCAGCCAATCACCGCCTGCGCTTCGATCTCTATCAGCAGATCCGGCAGCGCCAGTGCCTGCACGCCGACCCAGGTACTGGCCGGCGGCCGTGCATCGCCGAAAAATGCCGCGAACTCGGGCATCAGCAGTTCGAAGTACTCCGGCTGATAGTTCACGATGAAGCTGCGGATCATGATCAGGTCGTCGATCTTCGCGCCTGCTCCGTCCAGGCCGGCGCGGATGTTGGCCAGCGTCTGCCGGGTCTGAGCGACCAGGTCGTCGCCGCCAACCAATTGACCGTCCTTGTTCCAGGCGGCCAGCCCGGAGATGTGTACCAGCGTGCCGCCGGTAGCGGTGACTACCTGCGAGTAGTGGAAAGGACTGCTGTCGAACAGCTTCTCTGGCTGGATAACTTTTTTCACCATAATGCTCCGGTTTGCCGCGTTGCCACAGTGTAGCGCAGCTGCCCGGCCGTCCCTGTAGTTACAAGCTGTTACAGGCAGCTGCATCCATCTGCGCGTGGCCAACGTAAATACCTGCACGTCATTTAGAAACTACCTGATTGATCAGGGCAGGCCGAAGCATGAAACTTATCGCTCAGATTTTTTTAGTCCTGACCCTGCTGCTGTCCGGAGGCGCAGCCATGAGTATTGAACAGCCCAGTTACAACGTTGTCTTTGCCGCTGACGACATCGAGTACCGGCAGTACGAGCCCTACCTGGTCGCGGAAACGCTGATGGAAGACATCGGCTCGTACTCGGCCGCCGGCAACGAGGGTTTCCGACGCCTGTTCCGCTATATCTCCGGCGCCAACGAGGGCAACAGCAAGATCGCCATGACTGCGCCGGTCGCGCAAGCGCCTGCCTGGGGTGAGAAGATCGATATGACCGGCAGTCTCACGCAGACGCTGTCGACCCAGGGCTGGAGCCTGGCCTTCATGCTGCCGAGCGAATACACGCTAGATACGGCGCCGCAGCCGACAGATCGTCGTGTGCGTATTCGACGCGTCCCGGCTCGCACGGTGGCCGTGCTTCGCTACAACGGCCGCTGGACCGAGTCGAACCGCGTCGCCGCGGAGGTAGACCTGAGAAAGAAGCTGGCCGATGCCAACGTCGACATCATCGGCGCGGTGGATTCTGCAATGTTCAATTCGCCGTTCATGCTGCCGCTGTTCCGGCGCAACGAAGTCCACGCTCCAATCGATCGCATTCCGGTCGCTGCCCCTGCAGCCGGTCTCGTCGCGGAGAATTAGCGCACTGCACAGGGAAGGGGCGCCTGGTCAGCAGGGAAGCGGTCAGGCGTCTTCTTTTCTTCCGATGGTAAAACGCATTGCGTAAGCTTCGCGCATGGCCGAAGTACCTTCCCAGCGCCGCGTTCTCGTCCTTTTTGCGCATCCGTCGCTGGAGCGCTCCGAGATCAATGCCGAAATGCTCCGCACCACGCGTGCGACGGCCGGCGTCACCGTTGTCGACCTGTACGCGGAATATCCCGACTATCGCATCGATATCGATCGTGAGCAGCAACGCCTGGTCGACCACGACGTCGTGGTCTTCATGTTCCCGCTGTACTGGTATTCGACCCCGCCGATCCTCAAGGAATGGCAGGACCTGGTACTGGAATACGGTTTTGCCTATGGGCAGGACGGGAATGCGCTGCGAGGCAAGACCTTTCTGTGTGCGCTGAGCGCCGGCGGCTCTGCCGACGCTTATCGAGCCGAGGGCTACAACCACTTCCCGCTGCGCGAGCTGTTACGGCCGCTGGAGCAGACGGCGATTCTCTGCGGCATGCGCTACCTGGCGCCGTTCGCGCTGTTCGGTGCGCGGACCGCTGTCGAAGAGGGGCGGGTAGCGCAGCACCTGGCCGACTGGCGGAAGGTACTCGAAGGCCTGCGCGACGATCGCGTCGATCTCGAAGCCGGCTCCCTGGCCGGCTGCCTGAACGATGACCTGACGAAGGTCCTGGCGGCATGACCGAGTATTTCCTGAATGCACTGATTTACCTGGTTGCGGCGCTGGTCGCGGTACCGCTGGCGCGGCGTTTCGGGCTGGGCTCGGTGCTCGGTTACCTGATCGCGGGCGTGGTTATCGGCCCGGTCGCCAAGGTGGTCGGCAAAGAGACCGAGGTCATTCAGCACTTCGCCGAATTTGGCGTGGTGATGATGCTGTTCCTGGTCGGCCTCGAGCTGGAACCGCGCGTGATGTGGCGGATGCGCAATCGCCTCATTGGTCTCGGCGGCCTGCAGGTTGGCATCACTGCGCTGCTGGTCTACGCGATCGCGGTTGCGCTCGGGCTGGACTGGCGCACCGCCACCGCCATCGGG
>CBFCXA010000294.1:0-3490 GCA_965601985.1 uncultured Chromatiales bacterium
CAGCGTTACCCGCGAGACACCGCTGAACAACGAGGGCATCAAGCTCGCAGAACTCGAGGTCGGCGACACGTTCGGCGAGGAAGCCCTGATCTCCGAGAACCGGCGCAATGCCACGGTCACGATGCTGTCTGACGGCACGCTGATGCGACTGGGCAAAGAAGACTTCAATACGCTGATGAACGAGCCCATGCTCGACTGGGTCGACCATGACATCGCCGAGCAGATCGTCAGCGGTGGCGGGCACTGGCTCGACGTTCGGCTACCGAGCGAGTTCGAGACTTTCCACGAACCGGACGCCATCAACATCCCGCTGTATTTCATCCGGCTCAAGGTGAATACGCTGGACAAGAGCAAGACGTACGTTCTGTGCTGTGACACCGGTCGCCGCAGCTCGGCCGGCGCGTTCATTCTCAACGAGCGCGGCTTCACCATCAAGGTGCTGAAAGGCGGGTTGAATATGGGCGATCTCGACTGAGACCACCTGGCCGGCTCCTTACGTCGCCGGCTTGTTACATCGTATGCGTGGGCTTGTCGCCGCCCAGGGCACCGGCCAGATAGTTCTCGATCTTCTTCTGCGTCGTGCCGCCGTCCTGGTCGCTGAACTGAACACCGATGCCGGCCGTGCGTTTGCCCTGGGCGCCTTTCGGCGTGAGCCAGATGACCCGGCCGGCGACCGGTATTTTCTCGTCTTCGCCCATCAGGTTCAGCAGCATGAATACTTCATCGCCCAGCCGGTAGCTGCTGTTGGTCGGGATGAACAGGCCACCGTTTTGCACGTACGGCATATAGGCCAGGTACAGGGCGCTCTTGTCCTTGATTGTCAGCGTCAATAATCCGGGCTTGGACATGCTGTGCTACCTGCTCGATCCGGCCGTCCTGCCATGCCACTGGCCAAGCAGGCGGGCGAGATTCAGTTCTTCGTTGACACCACTGCCGAGCAGCCGGCGTAACTCCGCGATTTCTCGGAGATATGTAAACAACCGCTCCATGTTTAGGCCTTCGGGCGGCTTTTGCAAGTGCTCAGCCCGCGATTCCGGCCCGGATTCCAGCAACGCCCGGATATCGCTGGCCGTGCGTCGGTAGAGCCAGTCCAGGCAACTGCCGGTCTCGAGCTTTGCCCAGCGCCGCGCCACGCTCAGCGGGCTGCTCCGGCCCGCCTGGAGGCATTGCAGATCGGCTTCCAGCCGGTGCGCCTCGTCCACAAAGCCGTTCTTCAGCTGGCTGCGCGCCAGCAGCGGCGAGCCACCCGCCAGGTCCAGGGCCGCCTGCCAGGCCTCTTCCCCGGCGGTCTGCCCGGACCAGCTCGCCAGCTCCTCCGGCCGCGGCAGCGCAATGCGAACATGCTGGCAGCGACTCACCACGGTCGGCGGCAGACTGCCGGGTCGCTCCGCCACCAGCAACAGGTGGCAGCCTGCGGGCGGCTCCTCGAGGGTCTTGAGCAGGCTGTTGGCGGCCGCGCGGCTCATCGCTTCGGCCGGGCTCAGCAGCGCGACCTTGGCGCCTCCCTGGTGCGCAGTTAACTGCAGGAACGCGATCATCTCGCGCACCTGCTCGATCGGCAGCACCCGCTTGTCCGCAGGCGGCTGCACCAGCATCAGGTCCGGGTGAGCTGGCAGCATCACGGCGTCCAGTGGCTCGTCGGGCTGCGCCGCGACGTCCTCGGACGGCACGGGCAGCCCCAACAATCGGCTGGCGAGGCTCAGCGCGAACCATCGGCGGCCGCTGCCCCGTGGCCCGTGTACCAACAAGGCGTGCGGCAGACGATCCCGCTCCAGCTGCTCACCGATTGTCCGCGCAGGACTATCTAGCCAGTAATAGCTATTATTACTAGACACTTAGAGACTATTTCTCAACTATTTTCAAGAATTCTGCAACGACCTTCGACAGCGTCTTGCGCACCTCATCGAGCGGCTGTGCGGCATCGACCAGCCGAATTCTGCCGGGCTCTGCTGCTGCCCGCTCAAGATAATTCTCGCGCACCCGCTGAAAAAACGCCGCGTCTTCGGCCTCGAAGCGATCGGTAACGCCCCGTGCTTCCCTTCGCGACCGGGTCACTTCGGGATCGGCATCGAGCAGCAGCGTCAGGTCCGGGCGCAGCTCGCCCTGAACCTGCTTCTCCAGCGCGGCGATCCAGGCTGTATCCAGCCCGCGCCCGCCTCCCTGGTAGGCGTAGCTTGCATCGGTAAACCGGTCGCAGAGCACCCAGCTGCCCCGCGCCAGTGCCGGCTTGATCAAGGATTCCAGGTGGCTCGAGCGCGCCGCGAACATCAGCAGCAATTCTGCCATGCCGGGCACACTGCCGCGCTCGGAGTCGAGCAGCAGACCGCGGATCCGTTCGGCCAGTGGCGTGCCTCCGGGTTCTCGCGTAACCACCACGTCGCAACCGGCATCGCGCAGCAGTTCGGCGACTACGCCGAGATTGGTCGACTTGCCGACGCCCTCGATGCCTTCGATGGTTACAAAACACCCGCGCACCTGATCAGCCACCATTTTTGTCGGCGCGCAGGCGCGCGAGATAGCGGGCAACCGCCGCATTGTGCTCGTCGAGCGTCGCGGTGAAGCTGTGGCTGCCATCGCCCAGTCCTGTCGCCACGAAGTACAGCGCGTCACCATCGGCCGGCGTCACCGCCGCCTGCAGCGACTCGGCGCCGGCCAGCGCAATCGGCGTCGGCGGCAAGCCGTCGCGGGTATAGGTGTTGTAGGGCGTGTCCCGTCGCAAATCCCGGCGCGTCAGATCACCGTTGAAATCAGGCCCGATGCCGTAAATTACCGCCGGGTCGGTCTGCAGGCGCATGCCGAGCTGCAGCCGGCGCGTGAAGACCCCGGCGATCAGCGGGCGTTCGGCGGCCAGCGCCGTCTCGCGCTCGATCAGCGACGCGAGCGTCAGCGCCTGGTAAGGATCGTCCAGCGGCAAGCCCGTTTGGCGCGAGGCCCAGGCGATATCCAGTTCATCGCGCAGCATGGCGTTCGCGCGCAACAGCAATTCACGGTCGCTCATGCCGCGTGCAAAGAAGTAGGTCTCCGGCAGGAACAGCCCCTCGGCGCTGGACTCGACGAAACCGAGTTCGGCTGCCAGCGCCACAGGCCCGACTGAGGTCAGCGTCTGCTCAAGCATCGTCTCGTCGCGCAGCGCAGCGAGCAGTTCGCGCACCGTCCAGCCCTCGACAATAGTGAACGCGTGCAGCCGCACACGACCGGCCACCAGCATGGCCAGCAGATCGCGCGCGCTCTGCTCCGGCTCGAGGCGGTACTCGCCGGCCTGGATGCTGGCGGCCTCGCCTCGCCAGCGGGCATAGGCCGACAGCAATTGCGGCTGATCGAGCAGACCATCGTCGGCCAGCTGGCCGAGTACCGCGGACAGGGAACTCCCCTCACGCACATCCAGCAGATAATCAGCCGCCCCCTCCCCGATCGGCCGGTCGAGGTAACGGTCGGCCAGCCACAACGACGCGCCGCCCAGCAGCGCCAGCAGCAGGAACGCGGCGCCGAT
>CBFCXA010000295.1:0-3482 GCA_965601985.1 uncultured Chromatiales bacterium
TGAACAATGCGGCCTCACCGATGTCCTCGTCCCAGAAAGGCTTCTCCACCGCAAAGTAGACGTGACTGGTCGCCGTGTTGTTACTCGAATAGACCAGCCGCCCGAGTTCGCCGGTCAGGGCCGGCTGCCAGCGTATATCGCGTACCACCGCCAGCGGCGCGCTGCAGACCAGCTGGGCCGCGCGGTAGCGCGATCCGTCAAGCGTGGTGACTTCGATACCCTGCGGGTCCTGATCGACGGCAATAACCGGCGCACCGAGCCGCACGCGGTCACCGAGGTGCGCGGCCATCGCCTCGGGCAGCCTGCCGGTGCCGCCCTTGATATAGGCGAAGCGCCCGCCGGCACCTGGCTGATACAGCGAGCGGTTGCCGCCGGCACCCACACCCATGGCCCAGGCCAGGCGCTGCACGTCGCGCAGGTACATCAGCGCGGACGCGTTTTCGAGGTTGTTCGCATTGATCGTGATATCGATCAACTCGAGCGCGCCCGGTGACGCGCCCTTCTCGAGCAGGTAATCGGCAATCGGCTGGTCCAGCGCCAGCGCATCGGCGCCCAGCCAGTCGAACGGTTCAGAGAGTGGCAGGTCGGCGGTCAGCAGCCGGTTCTCCAGCGTGCGCGGATGCATCGCGCGCTCGTCGCCGACGGTCGGGTTCAGCTCGGAGCTTTCCCAATCGGCCGAGTTGATCAGCGTATCGCCGATCGCAATACCCATGCCGGCCCGCCCGACCGGTTCGCCAATGGCCACGTCGAAGCGGTTGATGTAATTGCGCACCCGCGCGTACATCGGCCCGACCGTGGTCGCGCCCGGACTCAGCGTACCGATCGGCGACGAAATCGAGCGCATGCGCCCGCCGACCTCGGTGTCGGCCTCCAGGACCAGTACCTTGGCTCCTTCGTCGGCCAGCGTAATGGCCGCGGTCAGGCCGGCCATGCCGGCGCCGATGATGATCACGTCGGCCTGTTCGGGGGCCGCGCGCAGGCGCGTCGAGGCCGCCGCGGCCGCGAGCATCAGCCCGGAACCGATCAGACGACGCCGGTCAATCGACCGGCCCTGGAATGCATCAGCTTTCTTCACAATTGTAGTCCCGGGCTCATGCTTCTTCTCGCCGCCATATCTGCCGGGGCGCAAACCCCTGCTTGCGCAGCCAGTGTTCCGTATACACGACCCGGTCCGGCCGCAGTCGCATCAGGCGGCCCTGCGGCGGCGCGTCCATGTTGCCACCGATTTCGAACGACGAGGCCGGCCACTTGAACACCTTCATGCCGTGTTCCCAGTCGGGCGTACCAACCTCGAGCAGTTCCGCTTTGCCGAAAAACTGTGCACCCATCGCGCTGGCCCAGCCGGCCATGTGATTAGAGCAGGCAAACGACACCCGCGGGTCGCGTTCCATGGCTTTCTCTTTCGGGCTGCCGGGTTGCGGAAACACATAGACATCCAGACCGTCGCCGTAGAATTCCAGCGGACTGACGATCGGGCCGCTCTTGCCCAGCGTGGCCAGGTAACCCATGTTGGTCAGACCCAGCATGCGCTCGATGCGTTCTTCCAGCTGCTCGCGCGGCAGTTTTTCCTTGGGCCAGGTATCGGGCATACCTTCCAGCCAGGGGTGTGCGGCGCTCATATTGATTTCTCCCGTCTATGCTCGATAACCGGAGTATGTCACGCGGGCCGGGCACCGTAGCAAGCAGGTGACATGAGCAGGCCGCGCTGCGGCGTCAGACCAGCGGAGACCAGTGGCCATGGAAGCTCAGCGGCACGTGATGGCGCAACTTGATGCGCGCGACCGGGCCGGCGCTGAAGTTCTCATCGTCCAGAATGGCAAAGTAGCTGGCTCGCTCGGCCGCATTGTAGATCTGGCTGGCGATCCAGCGGCCGCGTTCGCCGCCGACGTGGTCCAGCATGACCGGCTCGGATACGTACTCGCCTTCATCGAAGCCGTAGCTCCGCCGCTCCAGCGTCTGGCCATGCAACTGGCCAAGGCTGCGCGCAAATACTTCGCCCTGGTCGGCCTGGATCATGTAGGCATGCGTGTGCGGCAAAGCACGCTCGGCGGCAGACACGACAGGCAGCTCGTAGTTCGCGGACGAATCGATCACGCTCTCTTCGACCTTGCCGGCGCGCAGGTCGACGCGGTAGCGTCGCGGGTAATTGATCGGGTCATCCGGCAGGCCAGGCTCGCCGCGCATGATGCCAAAAAACGCCGAATCATCGGCGTTACCCAGGCCACCGTTGGTGTTGGTGCCGATGAAATCGAGGAACAACTCGCGGCCACGCTCGAAAGCGTTGATCGCGTGCCACATCCAGCAGGCATCCAGATCGAAGCTCTGCGATTCGGTGCTGCCGCGCCGGGCCACGGTGAGCTGATTTCCCTTCTCGGGCTGCCAGCGGATCGCCTCCGAGAAAGTCTCGCGGGCAATCATTACGTCCATGACGCGCCGCGCATTGATGTAGGCAGGATGTAGCAGAAAGGCGAAGTGATGCCGGGTCACGAACCAGTCGTGGATGTATACGGTGCGGGGCAAGGGCACGGATTGGCGAGCAACCACGCGCCCGGAAAAATCCAGACTGGTGACCCGGGCCGCCGGTTTCGGTCCCGGTACGATCGATAACAGGTGCAGTTGTCGATGTGCCGCATCGAGCTTCCAGTGAGCCCAGTAACGCAAGCCTTTCTGCTGGCTGTCCAGAACCGTCTCGCCCAGCGTATCGAGATCCCGCGTAAGTTCATACGGCCGCTGCGATTCGTCGAATGCGAATAGCCGGCCGCCCCACTCGATCACGGTGGTATTCGCCTGGTTGGCCAGGCCCAGTCCCAGGTTGTATCGCAACGGGCCGGAACCGTGCGTTGAAAACGTCGGGTACAGGAATCGATTCGCCTTCGATTCCGCCTGGTACTTGGCGGTTCGCACGTAGCGGTTGCGAAAGCGAACCTCGCCGTCGGAGAAACTCAGCGCCTGAACCATGCCGTCGCCATCGAGTACCATGCGGCGGCGATCGGGGCCGCGATCGTAAAGACCGGGACCAACCCGATACAGCGTACCCTGCAGCTTCGGCAATTCGCCTTCGACTTCGCAGACATAGTCGTGCTCGTCATCCAGAGAAGTGACGAGCCCGGCATACGGCAGCGGATTCTGCTCCAGCGGCAGCCAGCGACTGGCGTCCAGAGGCAGTTTTCTCCAGGCCATCCTCAGGGGCTCTTTGCGGTAGCAGGCATGGCGGCACGCTACCCGAGCCGCAGGCAGGGCGCCACTGCGATTTGCACCGCCATCAGCACATGACGCGACCGCGCATTCGGCTTAGGATTGCGGGCAAGGCCAGCCCGCGGGCCATGAAGTCGGCTCTCCAAGCAAGGATCAGAAGATGAAGCGCGTGCTCATTGTTACCGCCACCGTGTTGCTGGTCGCCGCCTGCGCCAGCGAACCCACCATCCAGACCGGGCCGAACGCCGAAGTCAGTTTCGACGGTCTGGTCCGGGTCGACAATTCCC
>CBFCXA010000296.1:0-3462 GCA_965601985.1 uncultured Chromatiales bacterium
GACCGGCGGCAACGACCTGCCGGTGGTGACCATCCACATCATCAAGGCCGCGGCCGAGCCGGAAGAGGCAGAGGGCGAAGGCGAGGTTGCCGAGGGCGAAGCGCCTCCGGCTGGCGAAGCGCCGGGCGACGAGGGCGGCGAGAGCTGATTTTCGTCAGAGCTTGCGAAGAAAGCCGCGTTATCACGCGGCTTTTTTTGTGCAGTCTCAGCTCGCAGCCGCTAGACTTCAACGCAGGCATTGTGCATGAAATTGTCGATGAGCTATACGCCTGCATTGATTGTCGGCCTGGGTAACCCGGGCCAGGAACACGAGCGGGACCGGCACAATGCCGGCTTCTGGCTGGTCGACTCCCTGGCCGCAGCCTGCGGCGCAACGTTTCGCGACGACAAGAAGCTGCAGGGCGACGCCTGCCAGGTCACGCTCGCCGGTACCACGCTACGGCTGCTGAAACCGCGTACATTTATGAATCACAGCGGCCGGGCTGTGCGGCGGGCAATGGACTATTTCAAACTGACGCCCGCACAGATCCTTATCGTGCACGACGACCTCGATCTGCCGCCGGGCGTGGCGCGCTTCAAGCAGGGCGGCGGCCACGGCGGCAATAACGGGCTGCGCGATGTGATCGCCAACTGCGGCAAAGACTTCCTGCGCCTGCGTATCGGCATCGGGCACCCCGGCGAGCGTGAGAAGGTGGTCGGCTATGTGCTGCGGCCGCCCGGGCGCGATGACCTGGCCCGCATGCAAGAGGCGGTGCGGGAAGCGGAGCGGGCACTGGAAACGCTGGTCACCGGCGGGCTGGAGCGAGCCACCACCCAGCTGCACACGGCGACTGCACGGCCGGACGATACGCTGACGATGGGTTCTGCCGGCTAGTTCTGTCGCGGGTCTTCTATCAGGGGGATCTGCGAGGCCAGCTGGAAGTCGTAGACGGCGTCGAGCTTGCTCTCGACCTGGTAGAAGCGCGCTACCTTGATGACTGGCAGCACCTTTGCGTAGCGCCGGCGGTATTTCTCGCGGATCTTGAGGCGGTTGCGCCGCACGCGGAAGTAGCCTTCCAGCAGTTCCTTTGCCACTGCGTCGGTCATGTTGTCGAAGTTGTCGGCATACCGGGTGATCTGGTTTGCGTAGTCCTTGCTGACTTCACTCATTTCTGCCGCATAGTCCGCGTAGAGCTCCCAGAATTCTTTACGCTCGGCGTCGGTCAGGTTCATCTCGCCGGCGATGACCACGCGGCGCTCCTTGTCGATCAGCTTGCGAGCTGCTTCGATCTCGTACTTGAATTCGACGCTTGGGGGCTTCTGCTGTGCGCCCGCAACCGGCAAAGCGAATGCCAGCACGAGCGCGCAGAGCAGCCGGGTGTATCGCTCGTAGCTCACTCGCTGTCTCCCTGGCTCAGGTAGCCGCCAACCAGGTAGGCGACCAGAATTGCGATATAGAACTGCCCGGCAATTGCAGTCAGGTAGGCGACCGCCTCGGCCAGGGGTCGTTGCGGCGTGATGTCGCCGTAGCCGAGCGTCGTCATGGTGACGAAGGTGTAGTAGAACAGCGAGCTGCCGTCCACAGCAACGCCCGGCGCCTTCTCAAGGCCCTTGAATGAGCCGGGCAGCAGTTGGTAAATCACAAGGTTGATCAGCGACAGCGCAACGCCGGCCAGCAGGTAGACGGAAATCGCCCCGATGATCTGGTTGGCCGTGATTCTGCCCGGCCGAATCAGCACCTCGAGAGTAAAAATCAGGGCGATGACGCAGTAGGCGAGCAGCGCCAACACAGTAGCGAATTGCGCGGTCTCGCTGCCCGTTACGCCCGCGATTACCGTGCCGCCCGCTGCGGTTATCGTCAGCAGCAGCCCGACGATAAACCAGACACGGGAAGCAACCATGCTGAATACCGCAACCAGCAGTGTTGCGGTAAAGGCGACCTGTATCCACAGGTTCGCGCCGGGCTCGGTCAGCTCGTCGATCAGCGGGCCGCTGAGGATGGTGATCAGCAGGCCGACCAGCATGAAGACGAAACGGGGCTCTTTTGGTGCGGCGCCGGTCACGCGTTCGGGGTCTCAGCCGGACGACGCCGGGCGACGCAGCGGTGCGAAGCGCCAGGTGTCATCGTCCGCCAGGCACAGGCGATAGCGACCACCGCCCTCACGGCCGCCGGCGCTGGTGAAGATGCGGATGCTGCGGCAGGTCGTGTCGAAGTCCTCGTGGGTATCGAGCAACTCGATGCTACCGAAGTTACCGTTCTCCGGGTTCTTCCAGTCGACCTGCTCGTTATCCGGTGTATCTTCCAGCGCCTTACGAAACGCCTCCGCGAGATACGCCTCGTCTTCGCGCGTCAGCTCGGCCGCAGCCGAGCGCTTCAGAAAACCGAGGTTCTGCGCCCCGGCGGCGAAGGCGAGCAGCAGGAGTCCGATTAGTGAGGCTGACCTGATCATCGGTGAATAATAACGCAGCAGGAGCGACTCACTCCGCTTCCCAGCCGCCGCCCAGCGCCCGGTAGAGCTGCACGACCGCGTCGAACTGCTGGCGGCGGATCGACGATGTGGCCAGCTCGGCTTCAAACAGCGATCGCTCGGATTCCAGCACCTCGAGGAAACTCGTAACGCCCCCGTCATAGCGCGCGCGAGAGAGTTCCGCGGCGCTGCTCGCGGCGGCCAGTTGCCGCTCTCGTGCGGCCAGTTCGTCGCCCAGGGTGCGTACACCGGCGAGCGAGTCGTCGACTTCGCGCAGGGCCTGCAGCACTGTCTGCTCATAGTTCGCCAGCAGCTGCTGGGTAATGGCCTTTTCGACCTCAACGCGGCGCTTGTTCTTGCCCCAGTCGATCAACGGCCCGAACAGGGTCGCGCCGATGCCCCAGGTAACCGCATCGCTGCTGGTGAAATTGGACAGGTCCTGGCTCGCCAGACCCAGGCTGCCGGTCAGGTCGAAGGTAGGCAGGCGCAGCGCCTGGGCCGCGCCGATGCGCGCCGTCTGCGCGGCCAGCGACTGCTCGGCCTGGCGAACGTCGGGGCGGCGTTCGAGCAGTTCCATCGGCATGCCCGCCGGCACCTTCGGCAGGGTCAGGCCCGCCATGCTGCGGCGTGTGCGAATGATCGGCTCCGGGCCGCGCCCGAGCAGCACGGCCAGCAGGTTCTCGGCTTCAATTATGCTGCGTTCGAGCGCGGCCACTGTGGTCTGCGCTTCCGCCGCCTGGATGTCTGCCTGGTTCACGTCCAGCAGCGGTACCGTGCCCTGGTCGAAGCGCGCCTGGATAATGTCCAGCGACTTTTCGCGACTGCGCAGGGTGCTCTGCGAGATTTCCAGCCGCTGGTTGAGATCGAGCAGCAGCAGGTAAGCGCTCGCGACATCGGAAATCAGCGAGATGAGCACATTGCGCCGGGCTTCTTCGGTAGCCAGCAACTCCGCGCGCTCGGCTTCAGTGTTGCGCCGCAGCCGGCCCCAGAAATCGAGCTCCCAGGACAGCGTGGC
>CBFCXA010000297.1:0-3461 GCA_965601985.1 uncultured Chromatiales bacterium
CAAGCACATCCAGGAGGCGTACCGGTCGTGCGTCTCCGAGGGCTGGTCGCCGGACGGCGTCATGCTGGGCAACGGATCGAACGAACTGCTGGTCATGCTGGCCGAGACCTTCCTCGAGCCCGGTCGCGAAGCGATCTACGATCAGCATGCGTTCGTTATCTACCCGCTGGCCACCCGCGCAACCGGCGCGACCAGTCGGGTGGCGAAGTCGCTGCCGGCGGATCACCCGCGCCAGCCGCTGGGGCATGATGCCGCCTCATTCGCAGACAAGCTCGGGCCGCGCAGTCGGCTGATGTTTATCGCGAACCCGAATAACCCGACCGGCAGCTGGATCACGCTGACCGAATTGCGTGGCCTGCTGGAGCAGGTCCCGCGTGATGTGATCGTGGTGCTGGATGAAGCCTACGCTGAATACGCGACCGACCCGGAGTACCCGGACGGGCTCACGCTGCTGGCCGAGTTTCCGAACCTCGTCGTGACTCGGACATTCTCGAAGATTTACGCGCTTGCCGGGCTGCGCCTGGGCTATGCGGTCAGTCAGCCGGCCATGGCCGAGTTGCTGAATCGCATTCGCCAGCCGTTCAATACCAGTTCGGTCGCGCAGGCGGCGGCGGTCGCCGCGCTCGCCGATCACGACCACGTCCAGCGCTCGCGGGACTTGAATCGTGCCGGTCTTGCGCAACTGGCCGACGGGCTCGCGGCACTGGGTTTGCGACCGCTGCCGTCGCAGGGAAATTTTCTGCTGGTCGAGGTAGGCAGCGGTGCCATGGACTGCTACGACGCGCTGCTGCGTGACGGCATCATCGTGCGGCCGGTCGCGAACTACGGCTTGCCCGACTACCTGCGCATGACGGTGGGTCTGCCGGAGCAGAATCAGCGTCTGCTTCAAGCGCTGGGGCAGTGGCGCGAATCTGCGGTGGCGCAATGAGCCGCGGCTTTAGAGTCGAGCCGGGCGGTGCACTGCGCGGCGCGCTGCGGGTGCCCGGCGACAAGTCCGTTTCGCACCGGTCGCTGATGCTCGGGGCGATTGCCGATGGCCGGACCGAGATCGAAGGCTTTCTCGCCGGTGCCGACTGCCTGGCGACGCTGGCGGCGCTGCAGGCGATGGGCGTCGAAATTGCGCAGCCGTCGGCGACCGAAGTCAGTGTGACCGGGGTTGGTCTGCAGGGGCTGCAGGCGCCCGGCGGCGATCTCGACATGGGCAATTCCGGCACCGCGATGCGCCTGTTCGCCGGATTGCTCTCGGCACAGGCATTCGACACCGTGCTGACCGGCGACGAGTCGCTGAGCGCCCGGCCGATGGAGCGGGTCGCGGCACCGCTGCGCGCGATGGGCGCCGCCATCGACAGCCGCGACGGCCGGCCGCCGCTCCGCATTCACGGCGGACGGGAACTGGTCGGTATCGACTACGCGATGCCGGTAGCCAGCGCGCAGGTCAAATCGGCGCTGCTGCTGGCCGGCCTGTATGCACGCGGCGCGACCCGCGTGACCGAGCCGGCCACCACGCGTGACCACAGCGAGCGCATGCTGCGGCAGTTCGGTGCCGATGTCGTGACCGCGGGCGCGACGGTGACACTGCAGCCGGGCAGCCTGACCGCCAGCCGCGTCACGGTGCCGGGCGACCTGTCTTCCGCTGCGTTTCTGCTGCTCGGCGGCTGCGCCGGAGCCGGCAGTGAACTGCAGATCGACGGTGTCGGCCTGAATCCCACGCGTACCGGCATCCTGCGCATCCTCGAATTGATGGGCGCCGACCTGACCATAGAAGAGTGGCCGGCGAGCGAGTGCGGCGAGCCGATAGGGCGCATCACGGTCCGTCACGCGCCATTGCACGGTGCGGCGATACCGCCGGAACTGGTGCCGCTGGCCATCGACGAGTTTCCGGCAGTATTCGTAGCGGCCGCGCTGGCCGACGGCGTCACCACGATTACCGGCGCCGAAGAATTGCGCCACAAGGAGAGCGACCGGATCACCGCGATGGCGGACGGTCTGCGCGAACTGGGTATCGCGGTGGAGGAATTCCCGGACGGGGCACGGATTCAGGGCGGACAGCTCACCGGCGGGCGCATCGACAGCCGCGGCGATCACCGCATTGCGATGGCCTTCGCGATGGCCGGCCTGGCGGCCGACAGCGTGATCGAGATTGCCAACACCGACAACGTCGACACTTCCTTCCCTGGCTTTGCCGAGCTGACCTGCCAGGCGGGCCTGGCGCTGGAGGAGATTAGCGGTGGCTGAGCCCGGCGCGGTGCCGGTGGTGGCCATCGATGGTCCGGGCGGGGCCGGCAAGGGAACGGTCTGCCAGGCGCTGGCCGAAGAACTCGGCTGGCACCTGCTCGACAGCGGTTCGCTGTATCGACTGGTGGCGCTGGACGCGCTGGAGCAGGGCCTGCAACTCGAGGACGAAACCTCGGTTGCGGCACTGGCCGAGGCCCTGGACGTGCGCTTCGACGGTGGCGAGATCCTGCTGCGGGGGCGGGAGGTCGGCGAGGCGATTCGCTCCGAGGCCTGCAGCCAGGGCGCGTCGCGGGTCGCGGCGCTGCCAGGCGTGCGCAGGGCGCTGGTAGCCCGGCAGCGGCGCTTCCGCCAGCCGCCCGGACTGGTCGCCGACGGCCGGGACATGGGTTCGAACATATTCCCGGACGCCGGCCTGAAGATATTCTTGACGGCCAGCGTTGAGGAACGCGCCCGGAGACGTTATAAGCAGTTGATAGAAAAGGGTATTGGTGTTAGCCTCTCGGCCCTTTCCCGGGACCTGGCCGAGCGTGACCGGCGGGACGCCGAGCGCGCCGATGCGCCGCTGCGGGCTTGTCCGGACGCGCGAATCCTGGATACCACCGAGATGCCGATCGAGGCCGTCGTGGCGCAGGCATTGCGCTGGGCTCGTGAGGTTTATCCCGATAGCGGGGCGAAACATTGACAACCGTTGGCCAGGGAACGGCGACGGCATAACGACAACCGCGTGCCGGCAGGAAGCTGGTCGCATCAGGAGCAGGCCGCCGCAAGGCGGGCTTTTTTTATGACCGAAAATTTTGCAGAGTTATTCGAAGAGAGTATAGCGAGCCAGCGCATCAAGCCCGGCACCATTCTGACCGGAAACGTGGTCGACGTATCAGCCGAGGTCGTCATCGTCAGCGCTGGACTCAAGTCCGAGGCGGTCATCCCCGCCAGCCAGTTTCGCAATGAGCAAGGTGAGATCGAGGTTGCGGTCGGCGACGAAGTCGAAGTCGCACTCGACGCGGTAGAGGACGGTTCCGGCGAGACCCGCCTGTCGCGCGAGCGCGCCAAGCGTGCGCGTACCTGGGAACGCCTGGAAGACGCATTCCAGAACAGCAAGATCGTCACCGGCCAGATCACCGGTCGTGTCAAGGGCGGCTTCACGGTCGACATCGATTACGTACGGGCCTTCCTGCCCGGGTCGCTGGTCGACATGCGGCCGGTTCGGGATCCGAGCTATCTCGAGG
>CBFCXA010000298.1:0-3455 GCA_965601985.1 uncultured Chromatiales bacterium
GGGTGAGTGGCAGGCAGGCTCGGACTCGCGCGCGCCGACCCCGCGCTGGTCCCAGGCGATCACGGTCCAGCGCTCGGCAAGCAGCGGCAGTTGGGCCGAGAAGAAGTCGGTCCGGCCGCCGAGGCCGGGGACCAGCAGAACAGCGGCGCCGGCACCGCCACGCAGGTGCGGGAATGGCTCCTGCTGTGCGCTCAGTTCCAAGCCAGCGTCTTCGGCGGCCAGGCGATGGTCACGGACTTGGTCTTCAGGTACAGCGACAGCGCTTCTTCCCCGAACTCGCGGCCCCAGCCCGACTGCTTGTTACCGCCGAACGGCATGGACGGGTCCATCGCCGCGTGGCAGTTCACGCCGACCTGGCCGGCATCGATCAGCTGCACCATCTGGTGCGCAATGCCGAGGTCACGCGTCCACACGCTCGATGACAGCCCGTAACTGGTGTCATTGGCGCGTGCCGCGATGGTCTTGAGATCCTCGTCGCCGAAAGTCTGTACCGCGAGTACCGGACCGAATACTTCCTCGCGCACGATCTTCATGTCCGGCATGCAGTCGGAGAAGACCGTTGGCTGAACGAAGTAGCCGTCGTCGCCCACCGGCTTGCCGCCGGCGACCAGCTGCGCGCCGGCTTCCTGCGCTTCTTCTATGAAGCCGAGGATCCGGTCGCGCTGGCGGGCCGAGATCACCGGGCCAATCATGTTGTCGGTGTCCAGCCCCGGCCCGACCTTGAGTCCGGCCGCGAACTCCGCGATGCCTTCGACCAGCGCCGGCGCGATTTTCTCATGTACGAACAGCCGGCTGCCGCACACGCAGTTCTGGCCGGACAAAGAGAAGCAGGCCAGTGCGACGCCGGGCACGGTGATGTCGAGATCCGCATCCGGGAACACCACCACCGGCGACTTGCCGCCGAGTTCCAGCGATACCCGCTTCAGGTTGCCGGCGGAGGAGCGGACGATATTGCGGCCGACTTCGGTCGAGCCGGTGAACGACAACTTGTCCACGTCCGGGTGATCGGCCAGCGCCTGGCCGGCGTCCTCGCCGAGTCCGTTGACTACGTTGAAGACGCCATCGGGGAGACCGGCGCGCGTGGCCAGCTCTGCCAGTATCAGCGCGGCGTAGGGCGTCTGCTCCGCGGGCTTGAGGACCAGCGTGCAGCCGGTCGCCAGCACCGGCGCGATTTTCAGCATTTCCATGCCGAAGGGGTAGTTCCAGGGCGTGATCGCGCCGACCACGCCGATCGGCTCGCGGCGCGTGAAAGCGTGCACCGTATCCGGCGTCTGGCCGAAGGGCGCGGACGGCAAGGTCTGGCCGGCGATCTTGGTGCACCAGCCGGCGTAGTAGCGCAGGAACAGGCCGCAGAAGAAGCTGGTGGTCTCGCCGATCATCCATGGCGCACCGCCATTGAGTACCGTCAATTCGGTGAACAGTCGCGCGTCTTCCTCGCACAGTCGCGCGAATTCGAGCAGGATCTGGCAACGGTCGTCCGGGCGCATATTGCCCCAGGGGCCGCTGAGCGCTTCGCGCGCGGCCTCCACCGCGGCGTCGATTTCGTCCTGGCCACCGGCCGCGACCGAGCCGATTGCCTTGCCGGTGGCCGGGTCGAAAACGTCGATATGCCCGGAACCGGGTATTGCGCGACCGTTCAGAAAGTGGCCGTGGCGGCCCTCGAGCAGCGTCGTCGTGTCGGCGGAAATCTTCTCCAGCACCTGGATTCCTCGGGTAATTGGACAGAATGGCGATTATCGCGGCCGGGCCGGCGGCCGACTAATGCACAGCGGCGCGGGTGCGATGCACAGGAAGTATCTCGGGCGCCGCATGCGCCCTATGCATGGCGCCTATGACGCCAAGCCCGGAATCAATTGGCGCGGCCGCGCGGTGGCTGGTGAAATCCTGCTTCTACCCAGAAACCCGGAATACCAGCATGAACAACGTCCTCCCGGTCGCTCCGCGCGTCACTGAAGAAGATGTCCGAACCTACCGCGAAGACGGCGCCGTATGCATCCGCGGCGCCCTGCCTGCCGACCGCGTCGAAGAGCTGTTGGCCGATGCGGAACGCGTTACGGTAGAGAAACAAGACGTCGGCCTGTTGCCGTCTTACCCGGGACGCTACCTGGCCCGGCGCGTGGATTCTTTCCGCCGGCTGGTGTTCGATTCGGCACTTGGTGAGATTGCCGGCCGGGTCATGGAGTCGGATGAGATCCGATTCTTCTTCGACGAGATTTTCGCCAAGCCGCCGCAGTCGGAGAAAAAGACCATCTGGCATTCCGACCGCATGGGCTGGCCGGTATCGGGCAAGATGGTGCCGTCGCTGTGGCTGCCGCTGACGCCGATCTGCCACGAGAACTCGCTGGAAGTAATTGCCGGCACGCACACCCAGGATGTGCGCTACTGGCTGTTCTCGGACAATGCCCGCAAGATGATCAAGCCGGATGATCGTCCCGGTCACCCGGACGGGGAGGCCATGCGCGCCGACCCGAATAATCGCTTTTTGACCTGGGAGATGGAGCCGGGCGACCTGCTGATCGTCCACCCCTGGGCGCTGCACTACAGCCACGGCAACCCGACTGACGGCTGGCGCATCGCGGTGTCGATTCGCGTGTTCGGTGATGACATCCGCTGGGACCCGCGCCCGGATTGCGTGAACCTGGCAGGCGTCAGCTTCGACGAGATGGTCGATGGCGAAAAGCCGGCCGGGCCTTTGTTTCCGCTGCTCTGGTCGGCGGACGGCCGCCGCGATGACGATTCGCAGTTCCCACGCGGATTTGCCACCAGCTGGACCAGCCACCGACGCGACGACGTCAACTATTCCGACGAGTTCGAGGGGCTGCTGAAACAGGAGGGGGCTGCCTGAGGCCGGCGCTTGCCCGATAATCAGAATATGACCACCAATCTGCCAGAAGACGTACCCCGGGAGTTCGCACCGCCGGAGGCCGAGCCCGCTTTTTTGCCGCACCCGCTGATGGACCAGCTGCTGCAGACGGTCATCGCGCTGGGCGCCGAACTGTGGATCGAGCGCGACCGGCGTATGGCGCTGGAAGCGGTGCTGATCGAGCGCGGCGTGATCGACGCCGACACGATTGAAAACCATCGGCCGAGCGAAGCCGAACAATCTGTAAGGGCGGCCGCGCGCAGCGCGCTGGTCGAGCGCACACTGGGCGGTCTGAAAGACATACCCGCCGGCGAAACCTCAGGAGACTGACATGGATCGAGGCTACGACCGCCTGCTGCCGCGCACCCCGCTGCTGGAAGACGAGAGCTATCTCGACTACATGGAAACGGTGCGCAATTTCGCGATCAACGAGATGTTCCCGCAGCTCGGCGAACAGGCCGACCAGGCGCTGGCCGATGCGGGCATCCCGAACGGCGGCATGAAAGAGCCGTTCGAGACGGTCGAGGCGGTGGTAGAGCCTCTGCCGCTGTACGGCACCTGGCGGCGTGTGATGCGCTCGCAGCAGCAGATG
>CBFCXA010000299.1:0-3422 GCA_965601985.1 uncultured Chromatiales bacterium
CCAGCGCCTCGGCGGCGCGCTCAATCGCGCCGAACTGTTTGCGGAAGTCCAGCTTGTGATCCTGCTGTATGCCACGGCCGGTTTCTGAGTCGAGATGCCACACGTAACCGCTGGCGTTGACTTCCAGCACGTAGAGTCTGCCCGTCACGGCGTCGCGCACGACATCGACACCGAGTAATGGGATATCGGGGAATGCACGATGTGCGTCGGTGCCGAACTCGATGATCTCGGGGTCGTCACACAAGGTAAATACCGAGTTCCTGGCGCTGGAGACGATCGACATGCCGCCGCCGGTTTCTCCACCAGCGAATGCGTCGGGTGAGGTCAGAGGCCGTCGCGACTGATCGGCCTCGACGCGCCAGCAGTGAATCACCTGGCCGAACAGCGAGGTCACGCGGTAGCTGACCGGCCAGCGCCCGGTATAGATGAACTCCTGCACCAGCGTGTACGGACTCTCTACCGCCTCGCCGTTCGGCGGTGGCTTGTATCGCACGCGTCCGCGCCGCTTGATCTTGACGTTCGCGCCGCGCCAGCCGCGGTCGGGCTTGGTCACGACATAGTCCGGGAAGTCAGACAGGTCCGGCGTGATATCCGGCCCAAGGAGCCCCCACCGCGGCACCGGAATGCCGGCCGCGTCCAGCGCCTGGTATTCCTCGCTCTTGGGCAGTATCTGTCCGGCGAATACGCGGCCGCGTACCGGCCTGAACTTTCTGAGCGGCAGCGGTGAAAACACCAGTGTCGGCAGGGTCGCGAATGCCCAGCGGCGGGCACGCCAGCGTCGGTCGGCGACAATGAGACAGTCGATATCCGGTGCCTGCCGGGCAACCAGTGCCCGGATTTCCGTGAAGCTTGGCCCGTGGTTCACGGCCTGGCTGGCGATCATCAGCAGGCGCCTGCGCCGCGATTCACGCGTGGCACTCCTACTCATGAGTGCTTGCCAACGCTTAGCGCAACGATGCCGGCGATCAGCGCCCATAGCATCAGTAGTATCGTCGTAGCCTGCCAGTAGCGGCGCCGCAGTTCGGTTTCCAGCTTCACGGTCGACCCTTCGCGCTCGAGAACGAACCAGGACTTGTAGTACTGGATGATCGCCCAGCGTATGCCCAGTCCGCACAGGATCACAGCGGCAAACAGCAGGAGCTTGGTCGCCAGCCAGCCGGGCAGGGACATCACGCCGGCGGATACCGCCATGCCGGTAGCGATCAGTGCGGCCATCAGCGTGTAACGAAGCGCGGCATCGGCGCGGGCAAGCAGGGGGCCGATGGACTGC
Source organism: uncultured Chromatiales bacterium (assembly GCA_965601985.1). Taxonomy (GTDB): domain Bacteria; phylum Pseudomonadota; class Gammaproteobacteria; order Steroidobacterales; genus J054. The sequence continues at coordinate 1,271 of CBFCXA010000299.1, forward strand.
CTGCGCAGTCTGTGCGTGAATTCGACCAGTACCAGCCAGGCCCCGGCAAGCAGCGCGGCCATCAGGGCCAGCGCATCGCCACCCGGCAGGTAACCCAGCAGCGCAGCCAGCATCACGCCGAGACCCGCCTGCAGGATCAGCGCGTATCGCACATGTTGGTCTACGTCCAGAACGTGGTCGAGCAGACGATCTCGCTGGTCGAACGGCATGGCGCTCGCATGCGTCACGAAACGGAAGTTCGCGTTGATTACCAGCTCGGCGCCGAGCCAGTAGCCGAGCACGGCGATGTGGATGACGAGCAGGGTATGGACGAGCATCGCGCCATGATACGAATTCCGGGGCCCAGAGCCGAGGCCGGGGCGTTATGTGAGCGCGGGGATGACTCGCTGGCCGATCACGCGAATCGCATCGGCCGGGTTATCGTGCAGGCCCAGCGTGATGTGCGTGAGACCGGCCCGCTCGAAGTCATGCAGCACTTCCAGCTTGCTGTCGAGTTCAGCCGTGCTTGCTGTCAGGCTCAGGCTCTGCACCAGTGTGTCGGCAACCGGCTCGGGAATATTCTCAAAGCCGCCGTCGCTGGCATAGAAACCTGCACGATCGTAGAACGGCTTGTAGAAGCTGCGAATATTGTCGCGCACCAGCTGCACGTCGCTGCCACCCAGGAACGGATCGATATACATGCGGTTAAGCATGCCGCGCAGGATCAGCCGGCTGCGAGCTTCGAGTTCTGCCTGGCGGCGGTCTTCCTTAACGTGAAAAGCCCAGAAGTTATTGAACTCGAAGTCGTCCGGGGAACGTCCGTGTTTTACCAGCGCCACGGAAACCTTTTCGATGACACCGGGTACCAGCGGCAGCGGCATGTCGCTCAGGTGCACGCCGTCGGCGCGCCGCGCCGACATGCGCAACATCTGGTCGGCGTTGGCGCCGGCGAGCACGCCCGGCGGCGGCTCCACCGCCCAGCGCGGCTGGAAGCGACGCACCGGATAGATCTCACCCTCGAAGTTCAGCGCCTGGTCCGCGCGTGTGTCCTTCAGTACCTCGATACACTCGCGCACCGCGCGCACGCGTCGCGACAGGTCCAGCGGCACGTGTACCTGAATCGCACCTGCACCGCCGACCACGATCGCCGCGCGCCCGTTGGATGCCTCATTCAGGGTCTGCAGCGCCACCGACAGGGTCAGCGGGTGAATCTCGAACGGCGAGATGGCCATCACGCCGAGCCGGATACGGCTGGTCAGCTCGGCCGACTTCATGAACAACATGAACAGGTTGCGCGCCTGTGGGTCGTTGGTGACCCAGATCGTGTGAATACCGTTCTGCTCGGCCAGCACGGCCAGCTCGGCGAGCTGGCGGGCATCGATTTCCGGCTCCAGGGCGATGTCGACACGCATGGTCTGCACACTAGCCGGACGTTGCGGACCTCGGCCATAGGGAATTTCCGCTAGCTGCCAGTAAACTGGCTGCGATCCACAACCGGACTGGGAGCCTGCGATGATCGAAACCTGGCGCGCGACCTGCATGCAGGTGTATTGCAACCTCGTCAACGAAGCGCGCGATCGGGAGGAGGCCATGGTCATGGTCAACCGATCGATCGACCGCTGGATCCAGCTGATCCGTGGCGTGGCTCGCGGCGGTCCGCCACAGCTGGCCCTGTTCCCGGAGTTCGCGCTGACCGGTTTTCCGCTGGTCGAGAGCGCGGAGGAGTGGATCGACAAGGCCTGTATCGAGATCCCCGGCCCCGAGACCGAGCGGCTGCAGCGCGAGGCGCAGAACTCGAAGATCTGGATTGGCGCGAACTCCTACGAGCGTGATCCGAGCTGGCCGGGTCGGTACTTCAACTGCTGCTACCTGATCAGCGCATCGGGCGACATCGTGCTCAAATACCGGCGCATCAATACGGTGGTCACCGGGTCGCCGCACGACGTGATGGACGAGTACCTCGACCGCTACGGACTCGAAGGCACGTTCCCGGTTGCCGATACCGAACTCGGCAAGCTCGCGATGATGCCCTGTGGCGAGATCATGTATCCGGAGGCCGCCCGCATGTTCATGCTGCGCGGCGCCGAAGTGTTGCTGCACCCGACTTCCGATCATGGCGCATCAGATATGTGGAGCTGGGAATCTGCCAAGAAGATCCGCGCGTCAGAGAACA
>CBFCXA010000300.1:0-3415 GCA_965601985.1 uncultured Chromatiales bacterium
ACTGATATCGATATCCCGGCGAGCAAGCTGCAGGATGACCTGAACCGGCGGCTGCGCGAGGAAGCGGCGGTAGACCCCGATCCGGTGCCGACCGGTGAGGCGACCAAGGAGACGCAGATCATCGCGATCTACGGCAAGGGCGGTATTGGCAAGAGTTTCACGCTGTCGAACCTGTCGTACATGATGGCGCAGCAGAATCGCAAGACGCTGCTGATCGGCTGCGATCCGAAAAGCGACACGACCTCGCTGCTGTTCGGCGGCCGAGCCTGCCCGACCATCATCGAGACCTCTTCGAAAAAGAAACTCGCGGGCGAAGAGGTGCAGATCGGCGATGTGTGCTTCAAGCGCGACGGCGTGTTCGCAATGGAGCTGGGCGGGCCGGAAGTGGGCCGCGGCTGCGGCGGGCGCGGCATCATCCACGGCTTCGAGACCATGGAAAAGCTCGGCTTCCACGACTGGGATTTCGACTACGTGCTGCTGGATTTTCTCGGCGACGTGGTCTGCGGCGGCTTCGGCCTGCCGATCGCGCGTGACATGTGCCAGAAGGTCATCGTGGTCGGCTCGAACGACCTGCAGTCGCTGTATGTCGCCAACAACGTGTGCTCGGCGGTGCAGTACTTCCGCAATCTCGGCGGCAACGTCGGCGTGGCCGGCATGGTGATCAACAAGGACGACGGTACCGGCGAGGCACAGGCGTTTGCCGACGCGGTCGGTATCCCGGTGCTGGCCGCGATCCCGCAGCACGACGACATCCGCCGCAAGAGCGCGAACTACCAGATCATCGGCACGCCGGAGAGCGAGTGGGGCAGCCTGTTCGAGGAGCTGGCCGATAACGTCGCCGAAGCGCCGCCGGTGCTGCCCAAACCGCTGAGCCAGGAAGAGCTGCTGGGCCTGTTCAAGGCCGACGAGGTCGGCCGCGACGTGCAGCTTCAGCCGGCCAGCTTCGAGGACATGTGCGGCAAGGAAAGCATCGAGGTCGAGTCGCTGGAAGTGATTTATGACGAGGTCTGATGCGTCGCTCGACCACGGGCAGGTGAATAGCAATGACTGACAAAGATCCCGGCACCGAGGTGCTCTACGACGAAGCCGGCGCCGTGCAGATGGACAACGACGGCGATCGCGGCGAAACCGCGGGCGCACCGTCAATCAATGTCGCCGCTACCCAGGGCGACGGCCAGGGCTGCCATGCCGGCGCCGATGAGATGAAGCAGGCCGCGGCCGCCGCCGGCAAGAGCGAGACGCTGCAGCAGTACGCGAAAGACTACCCGCTGGGCCCGCACGATCAGCCGCAGAGCATGTGTCCGGCCTTCGGTTCGCTGCGGGTCGGCCTGCGCATGCGGCGCACCGCGACCGTGCTTTCCGGTTCGGCTTGTTGTGTCTACGGGCTGACCTTTACCTCGCACTTCTACGGCGCGCGCCGCACGGTCGGTTACGTACCGTTCAACTCCGAGACACTGGTCACCGGCAAGCTGTTCGAGGACATTCGCGACGCGGTGTACAAGCTGGCGGACCCGGAGAAATACGACTGCGTGGTGATCATCAACCTGTGCGTGCCGACCGCGTCGGGAGTGCCGCTGCAGCTGCTGCCGAAAGAAATCGAGGGTGTGCGCATCATCGGCATCGACGTGCCGGGCTTCGGCGTGCCAACGCATGCGGAGGCCAAGGACGTGCTCGCCGGTGCGATGCTGCGCTATGCGCGCGAGGAAGCCAGCGCCGGCCCCGTGCAGGCGCCGCGCGAGGGCGTCAGCGACAAGCCCACCGTGAGCCTGCTCGGCGAAATGTTCCCGGCCGACCCGATGGGCCTGAATGCGCTGCTGGGCAGCCTCGATCTCGCCGCTGGTCCGGTGGTGCCGACGCGCGAATGGCGCGAGCTGTATGCGGCGCTGGATTGCGCGGCCGTTGCGGCGATTCACCCGTTCTACACCGCGGCCGTTCGAGAGTTCCAGGCCGCTGGCCGGCCGATTATTCCGTCCGCACCGGTTGGTCACGACGGTACCGCAGCCTGGCTGGAGAGCGTGGCGAAAACCTGCAACGTCAGCGCCGATACGCTGGCCGCGGCCAAGAACCAGTGGCTGCCCGCAATCGCCGGTGCGCTGTCCGGCACGTCGATCGACGGCCGCATCACGCTGACCGGTTACGAAGGTTCGGAGCTGCTGGTCGCGCGCCTGCTGGTCGAAAGCGGCGCGGACGTACGCTACGTCGGTACGGCCTGCCCGCGAACACCCTGGTCAGATCCCGATCGCGAATGGCTCGAGGCCAAAGGTGTACAGGTGCAGTACCGCGCATCGCTGGAGCAGGACATTGCCGCGGTCGACGAGTTCGAACCCGATCTGGCGGTCGGCACCACGCCGGTGGTGCAGCACGCGAAAGAGCGCGCGATTCCGGGCCTGTACTTCACCAACCTGATTTCCGCCCGGCCGCTGATGGGCCCGGCCGGCGCCGGCTCGCTGGCCCAGGTAATCAACGCCGCACTCGGCGGCAAACATCGCTTCGACGAAATGAAAGCCTTTTTCGACGGCGTCGGCGAGGGCCATGCCAGCGGCATCTGGGAAGACGTGCCGCAGGAACGCCCGGAGTTCGCGGCGACCTATAAGCGCAAGCTCGAGCGCGCCGCGGCGAAGAAGAAATCGGTGGCGACGAGCTGATGCTGGTCCTCGACCACGATCGCGCCGGCGGCTACTGGGGCTCGGTGTACGTGTTCACCGCGATCAAGGGGCTGCAGGTGATCATCGACGGCCCGGTCGGCTGCGAAAACCTGCCGGTCACCTCGGTGCTGCACTACACCGATGCGCTGCCGCCGCACGAGTTGCCGGTCGTCGTCACCGGGCTGGCCGAGGAAGAACTCGGCCAGGACGGCACGGAAAAAGCCATGAAGCGGGCGCATGCGACGCTGGACCCGAGCCTGCCCAGCGTGGTCGTGACCGGCTCGATCGCCGAGATGATCGGCGGCGGCGTTACGCCCGAAGGCACCAACATCCAGCGCTTCTTGCCGCGCACCATCGACGAGGACCAGTGGCAGAGCGCCGACCGCGCGATGAACTGGCTGTGGACCGAGTACGGCGGCAAGCCGAAAAAGCGCAAGACGAATGGCGAGGCCCGTAAGCCAAAGGTCAACCTGATCGGCCCCATCTACGGTTACTTCAACATGCCGTCAGATCTCGCCGAGATCCGGCGGCTGGTCGAAGGCATCGGCGCCGAGGTCAACCTGAGCTTCCCGCTGGGCACACACTTGGCCGACGTGCAGAAGCTCGCCGAGGCCGATGTGAACATCTGCCTGTATCGCGAGTTCGGTCGGCTGCTGTGTGAGGACCTCGGCAAGCCCTACCTGCAGGCGCCGATCGGTCTGCACAGCACGACCAAATTCCTGCGCAAGCTCGGCGAGCTTCTGGACCTGGATCCGGAACCCTTCATCGAG
>CBFCXA010000301.1:0-3410 GCA_965601985.1 uncultured Chromatiales bacterium
GCCGCACTGGCTGACGAGGCCTGCATCCGCGCCGACGTCGACGCACGCGAGGCGGAGCGCCTGGCCAGCCTCAAAGAACAGGGCCTGGCGGCGGAGGAAGAAACCGAGCGCGCGCAGGGCGACGCACAGGCCGGCGCAGCGACCTGCATCGCGGCGCGCCAGGCGGCACGGGTCGCGGAGGCCAATATCGAAGTCGCGCAGGCGGCGCTGGCCTCGGCCCGGGCCGCCGCGGAACGCACGGTGATTCGCGCGCCGAGCGACGGTCGAATTCTCGAGATCCTCGCGCGTCCGGGCGAACTGCTCGGCGAGAACGGTCTTGCGGAACTGGGCCGTGTAGCGCGCATGTATGCCATTGCCGAGGTCTACGAGACCGACGTCGGCAGAGTGCGACTCGGCGAGTCGGCGACCGCAGACAGTGCGGCGCTGGCGACAACCCTGACCGGCCGGGTCACGCGCATCCGGCCCAAGATTCAGAAACAGGATGAACTGGGTACCGACCCGGCGGCACGCAAGGACGCGCGCGTGGTTGAAGTCGAGATACTGCTCGACAACCCGGCAGCCGTGCGCGATCTCACCAACCTGCAGGTGGAGATCGTGATCGGGGCGAGATAGCGCAGATGCCCCTGCCCTTGCGCACACCACTCGGCTGGCTGCAGCTGCGCCACCGACCGGTGAGACTGCTGGTCGCGATTGCCGGCATCAGTTTCGCCGTCATGCTGATCCTGATGCAGCTGGGCTTTCGTGCCGCGCTGTTCGAGAGCACGCTGCGTTTTCACGAGCGCTTTCGTTACGACATAGCGCTGTTCAGCGCCGACAGCGTGTTCATCGTGCGTCCGCAGGCATTCTCGATCCGGCGCCTGTACCAGACGCTGGCCGTGGGCGGTGTCTCGGACGTCACGCCGGTCTATATTCTTCCCGCGATCTGGAAGAACCCGTGGACCAACGACCGGCGCAACATCAACGCGGTCGGCTTCAACCCGGAAGACGCGGCGCTGGCCACACCCGGCCTGGACGAGGCCCTGCCGCTGCTGCGCCGCCAGGACGTGGTGCTGTTCGACCAGGGCTCACGGCCGGAGTTCGGCCCGGTCGCCGAGCGCCTGCAGGCGGGCGAGAAGGTGATCACCGAAATTAACGACAGAGAGATCGAGGTCGCCGCGCTGTTCGAGATCGGGCCTTCATTCGGCATCGATGGCACGGTCGTCACCAGCGATGACAACTGGCTGCGGCTTTTCCCGGACTGGTCGCGTGACGACATCCACCTGGGACTGATACGGCTGGCAGACAGCGCGAACACCGCGGACGCTCAGAAAACGTTGCAACAGCTGCTGCCCGAAGACGTGCTGGTGCTGACCCGCGCCCAGTTCATCGCGCAGGAAAAGGCCTACTGGAACTCTGCAACACCGATCGGCTATGTATTCACCTTCGGCGCGATCATGGGCTTCGTGGTCGGCGCAATCATCGTCTACCAGATCCTGTTCGCCGACGTCAGCGAGCACCTGCGCGAATACGGCACGCTGCGCGCGCTCGGCTACCCGAACCGCTTCGTGTCCGGCATCGTGCTGCAGCAGGCCGCGATACTGGGCGTACTCGGCTTCATCCCCGGCGCCGCTGCGGCTACCTGGCTGCACGGCCAGGCGAGCGCCGCCACGCTGCTGCCGCTGTACGTATCGCCGGACCGCGCCGCGACCGTGTTCCTGATGACCGTTGCGATGTGCGCGATTTCCGGAATGCTGGCGCTGCGGCGCGTCCGCCGGCTGGACCCGGCCGAGGTATTTTGATGGCGGCCGCGGTAGAGATCGACGGCCTGCGCCACTTCTACGGACGCGGCGAATTGCGGCGCCAGGTGCTGCACGACATCGATGCGCAGATCGCATCCGGCGAGATCGTCATCGTGTCCGGTCCGTCCGGCTCAGGAAAGACGACGCTGCTAACCATCATCGGCGCGCTGCGCGCGGCCCAGGAGGGCCAGGTGCGCGTGCTGGGCGAGGAACTGCACGGCGCGCGGCGCGGCGCGATGGAACGCGTGCGCCGCCAGATCGGTTTCATCTTCCAGCAGCACAACCTGATGGGCGCGCTGACCGCGCAGCAGAACGTCGAACTTGGCGCACGCGTCGGGCGGGTCGGCCCGCTGCGCGAGCAGCGCCGCCGCGCGGAACAGATCCTCGATGCGGTCGGACTCGGCGCCGAGCGCCACAAGCGCCCCGACCAGCTCTCCGGTGGCCAGCGCCAGCGTGTGGCGATTGCCCGCGCGCTGGTCGCACAGCCCGGCATGCTGCTGGCCGACGAGCCCACCGCGTCGCTGGACCGCGAAGCCGGCCGCGAGGTCGTAGACCGCATGCGCGCACTGGCCCGCGAGCAGGGCACGACCATCCTGATGGTGACGCATGACAACCGCATTCTCGACATCGCGGACCGGCTGCTGCACCTGGAAGACGGACATCTCACGACCTTCACCGAGTCGGTCATCGCCGACACCCAGCACCTGATGCGGATGCTGGCCGAGAACTACCAGAAACAGTCGATGGATGACATGGTCGCGGACCTGGACGAGTCCGGTTTCCGCGGCCTGCTCGAGGACTTTACCCGCGAGTCCGAACATTTCCTGCGCAGCGTGCAGCTGGCCAATGACGAAGCGGTCCAGGGCATGCTCACACAGTCGCTGAACGCATTCACTCGCAAAGTCGCCGAGATCATGCAGGTGGAACGGGCGTCGCTGTTCCTGGTCGACGCGGACAGCGAGAGCCTGCTGCTCCATGTGTCGCAGGATCGCCCCGACGGCGGCCGGGTGCTGCGCATCCCGCTGGATTCGGGTATCGCCGGCGCGGCTTTCTCGGCGGGCGAAACGATCCGCGTCAACGACGCGTACGAGGATCCGCGCTTCAACCGGAGCATCGACGAGGCCACCGGTTTCAGGACGAGAAGCGTGCTGTGCCTACCGCTAAGGAACTCAAGGGGCTCGATATTCGCAGTCGCGCAGCTGCTTAACCCCCTGCAGCGGAATGCATTCGATGCAAGTGACGAGGCCAGGCTCCAGGCCTTCCTCGAACCACTTGGCGTCATCCTCGAGACCTGGCAGCAGCTGCGCCAGACCTGAACTAGATCTGCATTCCTGCCTGGTAGCCGTGCTTCGTCGCTGCCAGCACCGAGCGCGGCGCATGGCAGTCGCCTATGGTCGTCACGGCGATACCGCGCTCGACCAGCGGCGCCTTCAGCTCATCACGCGGCATGCGTGCGGTCGCGTAAGTGATCGCGACGATATCGGAAACAACGGTCACATCGCCGTTGTACACATTCACGGCGTGAACCTCGGCTTCTTCCAGCGCATCGGCGTCCACCGGCTCGGTGCAGGTCACGATATCGATGTGCCGGTCGTACAGGCGCTGGTAGATCTCCTGCCGGTTGACCAGCGC
>CBFCXA010000302.1:0-3371 GCA_965601985.1 uncultured Chromatiales bacterium
CGGCCAGCCACTATTTCACCGAACAGCTCCAGCGTCGGCTGGACGTCGCTATGAGCCGCGGTTACGACCTGTACCGGCCAGGCGCGTTCCGGCGTCTCAACCGGCTCCAATCGCGGCCTGGTGATCAACAACGCGGTAATGACCGCGACGGTAAGGGCGACGATTATCAGTGGCGTTGCGAAGCGCTTCATACGTGCCGACGCGGCGGGCGTGAACTAGAATTTTCGCCGGCGCCCGGCCCGCGCGAGCGCATCCGGCAGGCCGGTGTGCTGGGTGCGAAAACGCTGACCCCGACGCGCCTGGCTGCGTGCACGTCGTTCGCGCGGCTGCTCCGGCGGCACCAGCTGGTGTTTGCCGTTGCCGATCAGATCGGCGCGCCCCATGCGCTTCAGGGCCGCGCGCAGCTTCGGCCAGTTGTCCGGGTCGTGGTAGCGCAAAAAAGCCTTGTGCAGGCGCCGCGCACGCAGGCCGCGCGGGGAATGCACGCGCTCGCTGCTGCGCGTGATTCGCCGCAGCGGGTTGCGCCGCGAGTAGTACATTGCCGTAGCCGTGGCCATCGGCCCGGGCAGGAAGGCCTGCACCTGGTCGGCGCGAAAGCCATGCTCTTTCAGCCACAGCGCGAGCTCGAGCATGTCCTTGTCCGTGGTACCGGGATGCGCGGCGATGAAATACGGGATCAGGTACTGCTCTTTGCCGGCTTCCTTGCTGTAGCGGTCGAACAGTTCCTTGAAGCGGTGATAGGTGCCGATACCCGGCTTCATCATCTTCGACAGCGGACCGTCGCTGATCGCCTCCGGCGCGATCTTCAGGTAACCACCAGTGTGGTGCTGGGCCAGTTCCTTTACGTAGTCCGGTGACTCGATCGCCAGGTCGTAGCGCACGCCGGACGCGATCAGCACCTTCTTCACGCCTTCGATTTCACGTGCCTTGCGGTAAAGGCGGATCAGTGGCTTGTGATTGGTGTCGAGGTTCGGGCAGACCTTCGGGAACACGCAGGAAGGTCGCCGGCAGGCCGCCTCGATCTTGCGGCTCTTGCAGGCCAGCCGGTACATGTTTGCGGTCGGCCCGCCGAGATCCGAGATTACGCCGGTGAAGCCGGGGACCTTGTCGCGTACCTGCTCGACTTCCCGCAGGATCGATTTTTCCGAGCGGTTCTGGATGATGCGGCCCTCGTGCTCGGTGATCGAGCAGAAGGTGCAGCCGCCGAAACAGCCGCGCTGGATCGCTATCGAGAAGCGGATCATTTCGTAGGCGGGAATCTTCTCACTCCCGTAGCGCGGGTGCGGCACGCGCTGATAAGGCAGTTCGTAGACCGCATCCATCTCCGCGGTCTTCAGCGGAATCGGCGGCGGGTTCAGCCAGACGTCGCGCTCGCCGTGGCGCTGCACCAGCGCACGCGCGTTGCCCGGATTGGATTCCAGGTGCAGGATGCGCGACGCGTGCGCGTACAGCACCGGGTCGTCTCTGACCTGCTCGAAGGCCGGCAGGCGAATCACGCTCTTGTCGCGCTTGTCCGATGGCACGTCGCGGACGAAGCGGACCACGTTCGAGTCGGAAGCTTCCTGCGCCTCGTCGTCGCCGCCCGCGTTGCCCGGAGTCTCGTCGCCAGGCTGCGTGCCGTCCGGGTGCTTAGGCCGCATCTTGTAAGGGTCCGGCATCGGATCGATGCGCCCGGGCATGTCGAGATGCGTGGAATCGACTTCGATCCAGCCCTCTGGCAGTTCACGCCGGACGAACGCGGTGCCGCGCACGTCGGTAATGTCGGCGAGTGTCTCGCCACCATCTAGCCGGTTGGCAATCTCGGCGAGCTGACGCTCGGCGTTACCGAAAATCAGCAGGTCTGCTTTCGCATCCAGCAGAATCGAACGGCGCAGCTTGTCCTGCCAGTAGTCGTAGTGCGCAATGCGCCGCAGGCTCGCCTCGATGCCGCCGATCACGATCGGCGCATCTTTAAAGGTTTCACGGATGCGCTGGCTGTAAACGATCACGCAGCGGTCCGGCCGCGCGCCAGCCTCGCCGCCTGGCGTATACGCGTCGTCACGACGGATGCGCCGGTCCGCCGTGTAGTGGTTGACCATCGAGTCCATGTTGCCGCCGGTCACGCCGAAGAACAGGCGCGGGCGGCCGAGCTCACGGAAGGCCTCGGTGGACTTATGGTCCGGCTGCGGCAGGATGCCGACGCGGAATCCCTGGGCCTCGAGCAAGCGGCCGACGATGGCCATGCCGAAGCTCGGGTGGTCGACGTAGGCATCGCCGGTCACGATGACGATGTCGCAGGCATCCCAGCCAAGCGCGTTCATTTCCGCCCGGGTCGTGGGCAGGAAAGCCGCGGCCTCGACCGGGTCGCGGCGGTAGGAGAACAGCTGGCGGGCGGCTTTCATGCGCGCATTGTCGCACCCGCAGCCCGACGGTCCCAATCCGGCTGCGTGGCTGTGGCCGTCACCCGACATGCGCTAGCATCGTCTCGTGAATGACGTGCTGCCCATGGCCCTGCTGTCCGGCCTGTTCATCGTGTTGAACAGCCTGGCGCGGCGCGCCTGCGAGCGGCTGGGCATTCAGCCGCTGGTCGGTTTCATCCTGGCCGGCCTGGCCCTGGCGCTGCTCGACCAGCGACTCGACTTCGTGCCTCAGCCGCTGTGCAGCTTCATTGATTTTCTCGGCCAGCTGGGCGTGATCATCCTGCTGTTCAAGGTCGGGCTGGAAAGCAACATCACCGGGCTGATGGCCCAGTTCCGGCGCGCGTTGCCGATCTGGTTTGGTAACGTGGTGGTGGCCGCGCTGTTCGGTTTCGGCGCCGCCTTCTACCTGCTCGATCTCGGCCTGGTGCCGTCGCTGTTTGCCGGCACCGCGCTGAGTGCAACCAGCGTCGGCGTGGCCGCGGCAGTCTGGCAGGACGCAGGTCAGCTGGACACGGACGAAGGCGAGCTGCTGGTCGACGTGGCCGAACTCGACGATATCTCGGCCATGGTGCTGGTCGCTTTACTGTTCTCGGCCGCGCCCCTGTTGCTGAACGGCCAGCAGGAGCAGCTGCCTGCCCTGCTTGGCACCGAGCTTGTTCTGGCGCTGGTCAAGATCACCGTGTTCGCCGCCGGCTGTTACCTGTTCGCGCGTCACCTGGAACGTCGCTTTACCGCATTTTTCCACAATGACGGCCTGCCCTCGGCCGGCATCGCGGTAGCGACGGCGGGACTCGCCTGCGTCATCGCCGGTGGCGCGGAGCTGATCGGCTTCAGCGTGGCGATCGGCGCATTGTTCGCCGGGCTGGCCTTCAGCCGCGACCCGGAAGAATTCGAGATCGACCGTCAGCTCGAACCGCTGCACGACCTGCTGATGCCGTTTTTTTTCCTGAGCATCGGCTTCAATTTCGACTC
>CBFCXA010000303.1:0-3359 GCA_965601985.1 uncultured Chromatiales bacterium
CGGACCGGGGCACCTGCGATCTGAACCTGTTGACGGGCCGTGGCGTGCTGACCATCGCCGAGCGCCCGGAAAGGGCCGTGCGGACGGACCTGCGGGCGCGCCCCGTCACCGACTGGACGGACGACGCGCCAAGACCGGCGGCCTGCCGCGACGGCCGTCGCGCCTACTGGGTCTGCCCGCTCATTGAAGAATCCGACGCGCTGGATTCCCAGGCCGCGGAAACCGCGTACGCGATGCTCAAAGAGGCCTTGCCGGACGTTCGCGTCGGCCTGGTGCACGGACGCATGCGCGCGGACGAGAAAGACCGCGCGATGAAAGCTTTCGCCGGCGGCGAGACCCAGCTGCTGGTCGCGACCACCGTAATCGAAGTGGGCGTGGACGTACCGGAGGCCACGCTGATGATCATCGAGAATGCCGAGCGTCTTGGCCTGTCGCAGCTGCACCAGCTGCGCGGACGCGTCGGTCGCGGCGACCAGGAAAGCGCCTGCGTGCTGCTCTACTCGCAGCCGCTCAACCGTATGGCGCGAGAGAGGCTCGACACCCTGCGCCGAACCAGCGATGGTTTCGAGGTCGCGCAGAAAGACCTCGAGCTGCGTGGCCCGGGCGAGGTACTCGGCACACGCCAGACCGGGCTCATGCAGATGCGCATCGCCGACCTGGTCCGCGACGCCGATCTCGCGCTGCCCGTGCAGTCGATCGCGCAGCAACTGCTCGCCGAGAAGCCGGGTGTTGCCGAACGTCTGATTGGGCGCTGGATCGGCAAGGCTGCCGATTACAGCTAGGTGTAAGCCGACTCAGGTGTGAATCTACTCGGGTACCGCTATGCTTGAGGCGCAGGCGTAAGAGCGTCCAGATGGCCAGCACCCCCCCCAGCAAGACTTCAAACCAGTCCGTCCGCGGCGAACTGCTCAGCCAGGCGCGCGCCTATGCTCACCTGATGCGACTGGACCGCCCGGTCGGTATCTGGCTACTGCTCTGGCCCACGCTCTGGGCGCTGTGGATTGCCGGCGAAGGTCGGCCCGACCCGCTCGTATTCTCGATATTTGTCGCCGGCGTAATCGTGATGCGCAGCGCCGGTTGCGTAATCAACGATTTCGCCGACCGGCGCTTCGATCCGAAAGTCGCCCGCACACGCGACCGCCCGATTGCCAGCGGCCGGGTCGCGCCGGCCGAAGCCCTGATGCTGTTCGCCGCGCTCGGCCTCATCGCCATTGCACTGGTGCTGAACCTGAACGAGCTCACACGCTGGCTCGCGGTCGGCGCTGCCCTGCTGACCATGATCTACCCGTTTACCAAGCGCTTCTTCGCCGCGCCCCAGCTGGTGCTGGGCGCGGCCTTCGGCTGGGCCGTGCCGATGGCCTTTGCCGCACAGACCGGCGAAGTACCGCGGCTTGCCTGGTTGCTCTGGCTGACCGTGGTGATCTGGGCCGTGGCCTACGACACCATGTACGCAATGGCTGATCGCGAAGACGACCTGAAGATCGGCGTGCGCTCCACGGCGATTCTGTTCGGCAACGCGGACGTATTTATCGTCACACTGCTGCAGGTGATCCTGCTACTCGGCCTGGCCCTGGCCGGCCAGGTCGCGCGACTCGGCAGCTGGTATCTGGTCGGCCTGGCTGCGGCGGCGGCTCTGATGATCTACCAGCGCAGCCTGATCGGTACACGCGAACCGCAGGCCTGCTTTCGCGCGTTCCTGAACAACCAGTGGGTTGGCGCCGCGGTGTTCGCCGGCATCGTTCTCGACTACACCTTCGCGGCCGGCTGAACCAGCACCCGCGCGGCGGACCAGGCCTCGACCAGGCTGGCGCCTGCACGATTCATCTCGACGGCCAGCGCACTGCAGGTGCTGCCGGTGGTTACCACGTCGTCGACGATGGCAATCCGCAACCCGGCAACCGATGGATTCACGGCAAAAGCGCCGGCCATACCGCGGCGCCGATCGTCGCCGTCGCGGCTGGTCTGCGGCGGTGTGTGGCGACGACGCCGACAGAGATCCCGGCGCATTTGTATGCGCAACTCGCGGGCCGCCACGCGAGCGATTTCTTCTGCCTGATTGAAACCCCGCCGCGCCAGGCGCAGCGGGTGCAGCGGCATCGGTGCCAGGCAATCCGGTCGCTCGGTTGTTGCCAGCTGCGCACGCAGGGCGCGCGCCAGCATCTCGCCGAGCGCCCGGGCGAGTTCCGGCCGGCGCCGAAATTTGGCCGCGGCAATCAGCTGATCGACCGGGTACTCGTAAGCGACCGCGGCGCGATAGCGAGCCACGCCGTCGAGCGCGAGGTCGCAGCCGGCACACAGACCCGGTGACCCGTCCGGCGGCAGCGGCGCCGCGCAGCGCCGGCAGCCGTCACCCAGCCAGGGCAGGTCGCCCAGACAGCCCGGGCACAAATAGCGGTGTCCACTGATAAGATCGCAGAGCAGGCAGTGCCGCGGCGCGATTCGCGACAACCATCGGTCAACTTGATCGAGCATGCGAGGTTGACAGGTTTCCGGGCCGTTCCCGATACTGCTTGCACCAGCGGCGGCAATCGAGCCGCCTTTGTTTTGCGAGAGTCCAGATTCATGAGCGCATCCGCCGGCAACGATCTCCGCACCGACTGGCAGCTGGACGAGGTTCGCGCCCTGTTCGACCTGCCGTTCCCGGAACTGCTGTTCCGCGCCCAGACACTGCATCGGCGCTACTTCGACCCGGCCGAGGTACAGATCAGCACCTTGCTGAGCATCAAGACCGGGGCCTGCCCGGAAGACTGCGCCTACTGCCCGCAAAGTGCGCATTACGACACCGGTGTAGATGGCGAACACCTGGCACCGCTGGAGGCGGTGATGGACGCGGCGCGCAACGCGAAGGCCAGCGGCGCAACGCGCTTTTGTATGGGCGCCGCGTTCCGCAATCCGAAGCCGAAACACCTGGAGCGAATCGCCGGGATGATCAGCGCGGTCAGCGAGCTGGGCCTGGAAACCTGCGCGACCCTGGGCATGCTGACCGACGATCAGGCGAAGCAGCTGCGCGATGCCGGTCTCGACTACTATAACCACAACCTCGATACGTCAGAGACTTTCTACCCGAACATCATTACCACGCGGACTTATCGCGATCGGCTCGAAACCCTGCAGCACGTGCGCGACGCCGGTCTGAAAGTCTGCTGCGGCGGCATTCTCGGCATGGGCGAATCGCGCGAAGACTGGGTCGAGATGCTGCACACCCTGGCCACCCTGCCCGAGCAGCCGGGCAGCGTGCCGATCAACCAGCTGGTGCGCGTGCCAGGCACACCGCTTGCGGATGCCGACCCGGTGGACCCGCTCGACTTCGTACGCGTGATTGCGGTCGCCAGAATCCTGATGCCGGCATCGCATGTGCG
>CBFCXA010000304.1:0-3341 GCA_965601985.1 uncultured Chromatiales bacterium
CCAGCGCCGGGTCGAGGGCGAGGTCGGCTCTTCGACCATGCCGCACAAGGTCAATCCGATCGATTTCGAGAACGCCGAAGGCAATCTCGGGATCGCCAATGCGCTGCTCGCCCATTTCTCTGCCAAGTTGCCGGTGTCGCGCTGGCAGCGGGATCTCAGCGACTCGACCGTGCTGCGCAACCTCGGGGTTGCCGCCGGCCACAGCCTGCTGGCCTGGGATTCGCTGCTCAAGGGCCTGGGCAAGCTCGAGGTCAACGCCGGGCGGCTGGCCGACGACCTCGACGACAGCTGGGAAGTGCTGGCCGAGGCGATCCAGACCGTCATGCGGCGCCACGGCCAGGCCGATGCCTACGAGCAGCTCAAGGCGCTGACCCGTGGCGAACGTGTCAACGTCGATATGCTGGCCGCATTCATTGGCGAGCTCGACTTGCCGGATGCCGCGCGCCAGCGCCTGCAGAAGCTCACGCCGGCGACCTATACCGGTCTTGCCGAGCGCCTGGCGCGCGATCTGCCGCGTCCGCGACGCTCGTGAGCGCCGTCGGATAACGTGACGCAGTCGTCAGGGCCTGCCTGCATCGTCGCTCTAGACTATCCATAAGCCTGTCGGCACGCGGCGACTCGTCTGCGCGAGACCGGCACAGGAGCGGCGGATAGACCAGAATGCAGACGCAGGCATCGCGCATCCAGGGACGGCGCTGGGTCATCTCCAGCATGGCGGAGAATCTCGCCGCAGCGGCCGAGATTGCCGGCCAGGCCAAGCGCTGGATCTCGATCTATACACCGGACCTGGAACCTGGCATTTACGACCACGAAGACTTTCTCGACGTGGCCAAGCGGCTGGTCCTGGCCAAGCGCTACGCGAAAATTCGCGTGCTGATTTCCGAGCCGCACCGCACGGTGCGCATCGGTAATCGCTTCGTGTCGGTCGGTCGCCGGCTCAACAGCTACATCGAGTTCCGCAACGTCCACCAGGACTACCGCGAGCATCGCGAAGCCTATTTGATTGCCGACGACATCGCCCTGCTCTACCGGGTCGAGGGCCGCAAATGGGAAGGCATCGCCGATACCTACGAGCCCGCGGTCGCACGCCGCTACCTGACCCTGTTCGACGAGATCTGGAACGCCTCCGAGATCGAGCAGGAACTCCGCGAACTGCGGGTGTAATCTCCGGGGCCTGGTGGCCCCGTTTACCCATGACAAACCTGCCCGCCGCGAGGCAGACGGTACCGAAACCGCGCTGACAGTTGCGGCGGTCGGCAACCATGACGGGCGGTATCTGCTGGTCGAGGAACGCATCGACGGCAGCTCTGTGATGAATCAGCCTGCCGGGCACGTCGAACCCGGCGAGGACCTGGTGACCGCGGTCATCCGTGAGGCCCGTGAAGAAACCGCCTGGCTATTCGAGCCGGACGCGGTGACCGGTGTCTACCTGTGGCGCCACCCGCACAAGCCGAAGCAGTTCCTGCGGGTGGCCCTCGGCGGACAGTGGCTGCAATCGCTGCCGGGCCTTGCCCTGGACGAAGGCATCATCGCAGCACACTGGTACGCGCCGGCGGAACTCGACAGCAGCGGGATTCGTCTGCGCAGCCCGATGGTGTGGCGCTGCATCCAAGATCACCTGGCCGGCAACCGGCTGCCGCTGGATCACTACCTGTCGCTGGACTTCGACGGACTGGCCGCGACTGCGCTGCCGCTGCAGGGCGACTGATCCGCGCTGGTAAAATCCCGTCCATGATCGCGAAGGGCGAAAAAATCCTGGTCGGCATGTCGGGCGGCGTCGATTCTGCCGTCGCGGCGCTGCTGCTGCTGCGGGCGGGCCACCGGGTCGAAGGCCTGCACATGACCAACTGGGAGGACGACGACGGCTATTGCAGCGCCGCCGCCGACTACCAGGATGCGCGGCGCGTGTGCGCCGAACTCGACATCCCGTTGCACCGGGTCAACTTCACCCGCGAGTACCGCAACCAGGTGTTCGCGCATTTTCTCGACGAGTACCGCGCCGGCCGCACGCCAAATCCGGACGTGCTGTGCAATCGCGAGATCAAGTTCGGTGTTTGCCTGGCCCATGCCCGCCGGCTCGGCGCCGAGCGGCTCGCTACCGGCCACTACGCGCGGGTCGACGCCGGACCGCCGCTGCGCCTGTTGAGAGGCGTCGATTCCGGGAAAGATCAGAGTTACTTCCTGCACGCGGTAGCGGGCGACGCGCTAAGACGGGCCGTGTTTCCGCTGGGCGGCCTGCACAAGGCCGAGGTCCGCGCGCTGGCCACGGACGCCGGCCTGCCGGTGCACGCGAAGCGCGACAGCACCGGCATCTGCTTCATCGGCGAGCGCCCGTTCCGCGAGTTCCTGTCGCGCTATCTGCACGGCCGGCATGGGCCGATGGAAACGCCGGACGGCGAGATCGTCGGCGAGCACCAGGGCTTGATGTTCTACACACCCGGGCAGCGCCAGGGCCTGGGCATCGGCGGTCGCGTCGGCGCCGGAGACAGTGCCTGGTATGTCGCCGATCAGGATGCCGATCGCAACGCGCTGATCGTGGTCCAGGGCCGCGAGCACCCGCTGCTCTGGCACGACGCGCTGAGCGCCGAATCGCCGCACTGGATACACGGCGAGCCGGAGGCGCTGGCCCGGGGCGGAAAAGTCCGGCTCAGTGCCCAGATCCGCTATCGTCAGGCCGCGGCTGGCTGTCAACTGCATCTCGCCGGCGCGGGCCGGCTCACGGTGCGTTTCGACGAACCGCAGTGGGCCGTCGCGCCCGGCCAGTACGTGGTGTTCTACCGCGGTGACGAGTGCCTGGGCGGCGCGACCATCCGGGCCAGCCTGTCTGCGGCGGCCGGCGAAGCCAGCTACGCCCGTTCGGCCTGAATCGGGTCGATCCGCTATAATCCGCGACCGGTTTCCGGCCTCCGCGGCCCGCGGCGCGGCCTACAAGCAAAACAACCCACTGGAGATATCCATGGCGCCACTACCGAGTGCGAAAGCTGCGCTGTCCGTGAACGGCCGCGACTACCAGATTTACCGGCTCGACGCCGTCACCGAAGGGCATGTCGACCGCCTGCCCTACGCGCTCAAGATCCTGCTCGAAAACCTGCTGCGGCATGCGGACGGCGACGACGTAAGCGCCGAGGACATCAGTGCACTGGCCAACTGGGATCCGACCGCCGAGCCCAGCCACGAAATCGCCTTCACTCCGGCGCGCGTGATCCTGCAGGATTTCACCGGCGTGCCGGCGGTGGTCGATCTGGCCGCGATGCGCGACGCCGTCGTGCAGCTGGGTGGCCAGGCCGAAGCGATCAACCCACTATCGCCCGCGGAGCTGGTGATCGATCACTCCGTGCAGG
>CBFCXA010000305.1:0-3319 GCA_965601985.1 uncultured Chromatiales bacterium
CGTCGAGACAGAGATCCTTACATGGACCTGGATCGGCGTCGGAGTCATCATCGGGGGGCTGGCGGATGCCTGCCCGGGCTACACCGAAACGCTGATCGCACCATACCAGGCTGCAGCTGCCCCGTTCCGGACGCCCAGCCCGGCGGATCGCGATACCGACCACAAATCGGTCTACGCGCAGATCGAGTGGACCGTCTCCGACACCCTTAGCCTGAACTTCGAAGGTCGTTACAGCGAGGAAACGACCGATGTGTTCGGCCCGATCTTCTACGATCCGGGCGCATCGGGCGGGCCGGGCGGCTTGAATCCCTGCGGCATTTTCTTCAGGCCCTGTGAACCGTTTACCGAGGCCTTTGAATTTGCCGACCAGTTCGACCCGGCCGACGATTCTTCACTGCTTGGCACGATTCCGGAGAAATGCCTGCAGCAGGATCCCGAAGGCGTGGCCCGCTCGATCGCGTTCGGGCCGCAGGACGATATCAATGGAGATGGCCGGCCTGACGGCGTCGATTTGTTCAACCCCTGGTGTATCGACACGCTCAACAACGAAGAAGACTGGTTCCTGCCGAGCGTCACCGTCGACTGGCGGGCGACGGAGGATGCGCTGCTGTACTTCAAGTGGTCCAAGTCACAGAAGCCCGGTGGTTTCAGCCTGCTGACCGTAGGTTCCTCGGGGCTGGACCGCGAGCTGACCGAGTTTAAACCGGAGAAGATGACGGTCTGGGAGACTGGTGCAAAGACCGAGTGGCTGGATCGCAGCCTGCGCGTCAACGGCGCACTGTTCTTCCAGGATTACACCGACAAGCAGGCCCTGAGTTCCGATCTCGGTAACGACGGGCGCCTGGTATCGAAGATCGAAAACGCCGGCAGCGCCGAGGTCTGGGGCGCCGAGATCGAGGTCACCTGGCAGCCTGAAGCGGAGTTTCTCGGCGGCGGATGGCTGCTGACCGGCGGTTATACCTGGCTGAATACCGAGTACACGGACTTCAGGGTCAATACGTCGAGCGCGGTGCGCGCAGCTTCCGCCGGCAATTGCACGCCGGTGCGTTCCAATCCCGACGGACCGCTGGACCTGTGCGAGGTGAGCTATACGGGTAACAAGCTGGAAGATGCCGCCGATGGCGCATTCGCCGGGTCCATTCGTTACGATCGTCAGATTAACTCGTCCGTAGGCTTTTACATCGAAACTGATATTCAGTGGACTGACGATCGATTCACGGATATCGAGAACGCGGCTTACGTTAAGGCGTACTGGAACACCGATCTGCGCATCGGCCTGCAGGGCGAAAACTGGCAAGTACTGGCCTACGTGAACAATCTGTTTGACGACGACACGGTGCGATTCACCGGCGGTGGCCCGGGACTGGGTTGCTGCTTCGTGCTCGGCAGTGGGATTGACTTCGATCCTGCTGCTGACCCCTCCATCCCCGCTGCGAGCGATGTCGTCATGGTCGACCTGCCGCTGTATGCCTCGGCGTTTCTGCCGCCGCCCCGAGTAGTCGGCATGCGAGCGTCGTACCGTTTCGGCGGTCCGAAATAGGTCCATGCGGGACCTGCTGAAGCAGTTCGTCGACCAGGAGATATCACGGCGCGACCTCGCCCGCGGTCTTGCAGCGCTCGGGTTCAGCGCGACCGCGGTCAGTTCGGTCATTAGCTCTGCAGCCAGCGCCCGGGTTCCGCCGCCGGAACTCGGCCAGCGGGTGGAAGGCACGGGCAGCGAGGTGCTGCTGGCCACGCTTCAGGCGGCCGGTGTGCGCAATATCTTCGGCACCACTGCGACCGGCATGTCACCGTTTTTCGATGCGCTCGCGCTGCAGGACGAGACCCGGCTGATTCTGTCCATTGCCGAGTCGCAGGCGACAAGCATGGCGCACGGCTACGAACTCGCCAGCGGCGAAACCGCGGTGCTGTTCGTGCCCGGGGTCGCGATCCCGAGCACGCTGAACAACTTGTACAACGCCTGGAAGGATCGCTCATCGATTGCGGTGTTTTCCGATGGTCCCAGCAACGAGCGGCGCGGCCGCAACGCATTTCAGCAGATGCAGGACTGGCTGGAGCCGCTGGAACAGTTCACCAAGTGGCGCTGGGAAGTCGGTAACGCCAAGCAGGTCAGCGAAATGACCCGGCGTGCCATCAAAGTGGCCGGCACCCCGCCGGGCGGGCCGGTGCACGTGCGTTTTCCCTTGAACATCCTCGGTGAGCCCAACCTGCGTCAGCAGGTTTACCCGCAGGAGCGTTTCACGGTGGATATGCGCATGCCGCCGGACCCCGAACTGATCGAGACCACCGCGCGCTGGTTACTGGAGGCCGAATCGCCCTTGCTGTGTGCCGGTGCGGAAGTTACGCGGGCCGGCGCGAACGACGAATTGATGCAGCTGGCTGAACTGCTCGGCGTGTCGGTGGCCCAGGGGTTCAGTGTCTACGGCGACGTACCGTTCCGTCACCCCTTGTGGGCGGGTTTCTACGGTCTTGGATTACCGCGCGGGCTGATCGGAACGGACTTGTTCGTGAATCTCGGTGCGCCGGCGCCGGACCCGGGACTGTTTACTGCGCCCGTGCCGCGCAAGGCGCGTACCGTGCATGCCCGCGTCGAGTACGAGGCCATTGCCAACGTCTACCCGACCGATATCGCGATCGCCGCCGGCATGCAGGAGACTATTTCGGCCCTGCACGACTCGGTGAAGTCGATGGCCACGGCCGACCGGCTGAGAAAGATCAGCCAGCCACGCCTGGAAGCCGCGCGCGCGCAGCAGGCCGAGGACACCGCGCGCCGCGAGCAGGCGGCGCAGGCACAGTGGAACGCCAGCCCCTTGTCCTGGGAGCGACTGTCCCGGGAGCTGGACCGCTCGCTGGAAGACGATGCGATCGTGATCGCCGAGCTCGACTACCGCACGCCGTTCTACTGGATGAACTTCGATCGTGGCAAAAAATGGCTCATCGGCCAGACCACCGGCTTCGCACTGGGCTGGGGTCTGGGTGCCGCCATGGGCGCCAAGGTAGCCCAGCCGGACCGCCAGGTCGTCAGCCTGGTCGGCGACGGGGCACTTTTGTTCGGCCAGGTCGAAGCACTGTGGACCGCGGCGCGCTACGACATCCCGATCATCATGGTGGTGTTCAACAATCGCAGCTATGACAACGAGCGCAATCGTATCCAGGACCGGTCGCCGCTGATGCGCGACAAGGAGCGCCGGGAGCTCTGGCGGGACATCACCTGCTACCTCGGCGATCCGGTGGTCGATTTTGCCGGCCTGGCGAAGAGCTTCGAGATCGAGGCGGCGACCGTCAGCGATCCCGATGGCCTGGTCCGGGCGCTGGACCG
>CBFCXA010000306.1:0-3302 GCA_965601985.1 uncultured Chromatiales bacterium
CCTCGGCAGCCGCGGACCAGCGCGCGGTCGAACTGCTGCTGGAAGCGGCCGGTCTGAAACCCAGCGATCTGGCCGGCACGCCGCCGGCCGAGGTGCTGCGCACTGCCGGCAGACTGCTGCGCCTGATGGTCGGCGGTGTCACCAGCCTGCTGCAGGATAGATCGCGGCTGAAAGAGTCGTACCGGATCTCCCAGACCATCATCAAGCGCGAACAGAACAATCCGCTGAAATTTTCACCTGGTGTGCCCGAGGCACTGCGTTACCTGCTGGGCACGCCGAGTGAGTCTTACCTGCCGCCGGAAGAGGCCGTGGAAAGCAGCTTCGAAGATCTGCAGCATCACCAGAATGCACTGGTAGATGCGATGGGCGACGCCCTGAAGGACTTCATGGAACGCTTCGAGCCTGCCGAACTGCAGTCGCGCTTCGACAAAGGCACGAAACGCAGTGGTCTGCTCGCCGGCGCCAACAAGCTGCGCTACTGGGAGCACTACGAGGAGTGCTACCACGTTCTGACGCACTGTGAAAACGGCAAGCTCCCAGAGACATTTTCCGAGGAGTTCGTGCGCGCCTACGAGGCGAATGTAAGCGATGCCAAGGCCGGCCGCCGCGCCGCCGGCCAGACCCAGCCCGCCAAGTCTGGTAGATAACAATGATTCTCATGTAGAATCCGGGTCCTGCCAGTCACGGCCCTACCGCCCGGGTATGCACCATGACCCTTGACGAAATGGCCCCCGGCCAGCGCGGCATCGTGACCGCGATCGCCGGCGAAGGCCCCCTCGTCCAACGCCTGATGACGCTCGGGCTGCTGGAAGGCAGTGAAGTGTCGGTCACGCGTCGCGCCATCGGCGGCGATCCGATCGAGATTGAAGTCATGGGCTATTCCCTGTCCCTGCGCCGCTCCGAGGCGCAGCTGATTACCGTAGGCAATGAGCGCAGCGGTTGATAGCCTGCACGACCACCCGGTCGTCGCGGTCATCGGCAATCCGAATACCGGCAAGAGTACGGTGTTCAATGCGCTGACCGGGTTGCGGCAGAAGACCGCAAACTATCCCGGTGTCACCGTGGAGCGTCACACCGGCACGCTGCGCACGGACGCGGGCAGCCTGAACCTGGTCGACCTGCCCGGCACCTACTCGCTGTCGGCGCAGTCGCCGGACGAGATGGTCGCGGTCGACGTACTGCTCGGCCATGTCGAAGACATGCAGCGACCGCGCGCCATCCTGGCCGTGGTCGATGCGACCAACCTGCGCCGCAATCTGTTCCTGGTTACCCAGCTGGCCGAACTGGGACTGCCGATCGTCCTGGCCGTGAACATGGCCGACATAGCCGCCAGCCGCGAGATCGAGATCGACTACGCGCAGCTGGAGGCCGAACTCGGCGTCTGCGTGGTGCCGACCGTCGCGACCACGGGTGAAAACCTGGGCGAACTCAAAAAGGCACTGGCCCGGGCCGTGACCGCCGACGCGCCGCGCCGCCACGACCTGTTGCCGGCGGTCAGCGACGCGGTCCGGTCGCTGTGGCACAAAGCCAGGAAGGCCGGCTCGCATCTGACCGAATACGAGGTCGAACGCGCGCTGATCGACGCGCAGGGCGCGGCTGAGCGCCGCTTCGAGTTCAGCACCAACCCGGAGCTGACGGCCGAGCTGCAGGACCTGCGCATGCGTCTGGCGGCCGGCAGTCCGCTCGCGGCCATGGAAGCCAAGGCGCGCTACGACTTCATCGGCCGGCTGCTGGCGCGCGTCGAGCGGCGCGCGCCTCCGCGGCGCAGCTTTGCCGACACGCTGGATGCGGTGACCAACCACCCGGTCTGGGGTTCCCTGCTGTTCCTGCTGGTCATGGCCTCGGTGTTCCAGGCGGTGTTTTCCTGGGCCGCGCCGATGATGGACCTGATCGATGGTATTGCCGCGCGCCTGATTGCATCGGTCCAGGCGAACCTGCCGCCCGGCGCGCTGACCAGCCTGCTGACCGATGGCGTGATTGCCGGAGTCGGCAGCGTCGTCATTTTCCTGCCACAGATCCTGATCCTGTTCGCCTTCATCATCCTGCTCGAAGACTCCGGCTATATGCCGCGGGCCGCGTTCACCATGGACCGGCTCATGCGCAGCGCCGGGCTGTCCGGTCAGTCGTTCATCCCGATGCTGTCGAGTTTCGCCTGTGCGGTGCCAGGCATCCTGGCGACACGCGTGATACCAGAGGAGCGAGACCGGCTGGCAACCATTCTGGCCGCGCCGTTCATGACCTGTTCCGCGCGCCTGCCGGTGTACGCGCTGCTGATCAGCGCCTTCGTGCCGCAGCAGACGTATCTGGGCGGCCTGCTGAACCTGCAGGGACTCGTGCTGCTGGGTCTGTACCTGCTGGGTATTGTCGGCGGCGTATTCACCGCCTGGCTGCTGAAACGTACGGTACTGGCCGGCCCTACGCCGAATTTCCTGATCGAACTGCCGCCCTATCGCCTGCCCAACCTGCGCTCGGTGCTGATCAAGCTGCTGGATCGCGGACGGCTGTTCCTCAAGCGGGCCGGTACCGTGATCTTCACCGTGGCCGTGGTGATCTGGGCACTGGCTTACTTCCCGCACCCGGCCTCCGTCGGCGCGGATTTCGACACCAGACGGGCCCAGGCGACGAGCCGGTTTGCCGAACCCGAGCTGGCGCAGGAACTCTCACTACTGGACCAGCAGGAGGCGGCGACCTACCTCGAGCAGAGCCTGCTCGGCCGGGCCGGAAAACTGGTCGAGCCCGTGTTTGCGCCGCTGGGCTGGGACTGGAAAGTCTCGGCTGCGGTGCTGGCGAGCTTCCCGGCCCGGGAAGTCGTGATTGCGGTGCTCGGGACCATCTACGCGGTCGGCGATGCCGAAAGCAACGAGGACGCGCTGGTCGGACGGCTGCGCGCCGCGGAAAGAAGCGACGGTACCCGGTTATTCACGCTGCCGATGGTGGTCGGGCTGCTGGTGTTCTATGCCTTCTGCCTGCAGTGCGGCGCGACGGTCGCGGTTATTGCGCGGGAAACCCAGAGCTGGCGATGGGCCGGCGGCGCCTGGCTGTACATGACCGGCCTGGGCTACCTCGGCGCGTTGCTCATCTACCAGGTGTTTGGATAAGTCGATGCCCGCAGGTCTGCAGGAAATCACCGCATTGCTGATCGTGCTGGCCATCGTGGCTTTCGCGCTGTACCGGCGTAGCCGCAAGGCGGGCTCGGCGGACAGCTGCGGCGATAGCTGCAGCTCCGTCGACAATAAGGACGGCGACGAGTCGACGATTCACTTCTACCGCAAGAACACCGACTGAACCGCGTGAGCGAAGTC
>CBFCXA010000307.1:0-3234 GCA_965601985.1 uncultured Chromatiales bacterium
CGCCTTAGTATAGGCGCGGGCCGGATGACAAAACCGGTCCGATGAGCTAATTTGTCCGGACATTTAGAAGAGCGAGCCCATGAGTCAGCAGCACCCCACCTTCGTCGACCGCTTCACCCGCCCGATCGAGATCAGGCCGGACAACACCGCATTGATCGTGGTCGACATGCAGAACGCGACCGGCAACCGGAACATGGGCCTGGGCAAGCTGCTTGCCGATGAGGGGCGTGCGGACTCGGCAACCTATCGCTTCGACCGCATCGAGAAGCTGCTGGTACCGAACATCCGGCGCCTGATCGACGCCTGCCGCGGCGTCGGCGCGCGCGTGGTGTACATCACCTATGGCTCTGAGCTGCAGGATTTCAGCGACATGCCGGCGCACATGGTGCGCATCGTCGAGGCCACGCAGAACCGCGAGGGTCGAGCTGAACACGAAATCGTCGACGCGCTGAAACCCGAAGCCGGCGATGTGGTGCTGAACAAGAAAACCATGGGCGCGTTCGGCTCTACCGGTATCGATGCCAACCTTCGGGCAATGGGCATCGAGACGGTGCTGGTAGTGGGCGTGTCGACCAACAACTGCGTGGCCATGACCGCGATGGAAGCCTGCGATCACCAGTACGGGCTGGTGGTCGTCAGCGACGCGACCGGTACCGACAGCGACGAAATGCAGGACGCGACGCTGACCATGCTGCGCCGGCTCTGGGGCCGCGTGAACACCACCGACGAGGTAATCGCCGAACTCACCGCCGGCACGGCGCGGCGCGCCAGCGCCTGACGGCGTCGGTTATGGATGTCGAAACCGCGGTGCGCTCGCGCCGCTCGATCCGCGCGTTTCTGGATACACCTGTCCCGCGCGAAACCATCGATGCGATTCTCGATGCGGCTCGCTACGCGCCCAGCGGCAGCAACTTCCAGCCCTGGCAGGTGCACGTGGTCGCCGGTGAGCTGCGCGATACCATCGTGAGCGACGCGCTGGCCGCGTTCGAAGCCGGCGAGATCGGCGCGGACTGGGCCTACTATCCGGACCCGATACCCGAGCCCTACCGCGGGCGCCGGCGCGCAACCGGCTGGGGGCTGTACTCACTGCTCGGTATCGAGAAGGGTGATCGCGCGGCAAGCAAACGCCAGCATGCGCGCAACTTTGAGTTGTTCGGCGCACCGGTCGTGCTGTTCTTTTTCATCGACAAGCGCCTGGAACTGGGCAGCTGGCTCGATTACGGCATGTTCCTGCAGAGCATCATGCTGCTCGCGCGCGCGCAGGGCCTGCATACCTGCGCGCAGGCCTCCTGGCCGGAACTGCCGCATGTCGTCCGTCGGCACCTGCCGGTGACCGATGCCGAAGAGCTGGTCTGCGGTATGTCGCTGGGCTACGCCGATCCGGATGCGTCGGTGAATGACTACCAGCCCGAGCGCGAGCCGGTCGACGGTTTTACCCGTTACTACGGTTTCGAGGCGGGAAGCTGAGCGACGCCGCAGCACTGCGTGCGGCGGACCTTGGTGGCGTGCTGCTGGTCGCGGCCGGCGGCATCGGACTGGCGAGCAAGGGCATTTTCGCCAAGCTGCTGTATGCGCAGGGCGTGGACGTGCAGACCGTGCTGGTGCTGCGCACCGTGCTGGCCTGGCCGGGCTTTCTGCTGGTCGGCTACCTGTTCGGCGCGCGGGAGTCGCTGCGCCATGCGCCGCGCTGGGCGTGGTTCGCTGCGGCCACCGGCGGCTTCGCCTGCTACTACTTCGGCGCGGGCATCAACTTCCTGGCGCTGAGCCTGATCGATGCCAGCGTCGAACGCGCGCTGCTGTTCAGCTACCCGGCGCTGGTGGTGATGGCCAGCAGCGTCATCCAGCGACGCATGCCCGGACGGGTCACGCTGCTGGCCATTGTCATCACCTGGGTCGGCATTTCACTGGTGGTCGGGCTGCAGGATGCCGACGTGTTCAGTCAGAACGCTTTCGGCTCGGGGCTGGTGCTGGTCTGCGCCGCGACCATGGCCTTCTACCTGATGGTTACCGAGCGCACCACGAGGGCCATCAACAGTGCCGCTTTCACCACCGTGGCGATGACCGCGGCGGCAGCCTGCTTCGGGCTGCAGTTCGCTGCGCTGGGCGAATGGTCCGACCTGTCGATGAACGCTCGTTCCTGGGGCCTGATGGCCGGGCTGGTAGTGTTCGCTACCGTGCTGCCGCTGTTCTTCATGGCCGAAGGCATTAAACGCATTGGCGCGCAGCGGGGCGCGGTGGTCAGCACCGTCGGTCCGCCGGCGACCATTCTGCTGGCCGTCGCGTTTCTCGGCGAGCGCATGGAGGCGGTGCAGCTGACGGGTGTCGCGCTGATCGTCGGCGGCATCCTGATTCTGGAGCTGCGCGGCCGGGTCCCGGCCAAGACACCGGCGCCCTAGACTGTGAATCGCGGAAATACGCGGGAGTTCGCTGACGGGCCAGGATCTGTATATTCATAAAAAAGACCTGGAAGGATTCTGCGCCATGTCCGAACATCCGGAACTTCAGCCCCACGAGACCGAAGCACACGACCCGAACCGGCCGGTGCCGCTCGACGACACCAATGCCGTACGCGACGCTATCGCCGAGCGCTTTCGTTTGACGGAGCAACTCGGTGACGACGGCGGCCCCGCGATTCGACTGAAACTGCGCTTTCCGCCGCACGCGGAAGCGGGCTGGATGCGCATCTGGGAGACGCCGGCCGGCTGCGTCATCGACCGCCTCTACCACATCTGGGTGGGCGGCCAGGGCAATGACGTGAACCTGATGTATGCGATGACCCGCGCCGACTCAGCCGTGCCGCATTTCTTCCTGCACTACAACGTCAACCCACCGGCCGTCTGGAGTTACCACGTCGACCTGCCGGGCAAGGTGGACGGCGTGATGTACCCGGACTACTGGCAGCAGGCGTTCTCACCGCTGAGCGAGATCACGCAGAAGAAGACCTATAAATCGATCCCGCAGCGGCGCATCCAGGCCGACCGCAAGCAGTACCTGTCCACCTGGGGTTTCTATGGCAAGGAGATCGACCAGGACGAGTACACGCTGATTCGTGACAAGGTCGTACCGTTCTACCTGAACCACTTCTTCGAGCTGGTCGACAACTTCCAATTCGACACCGTGAGCCGCGACTACCTGATCGAGCGCGGCCGCAAGCAGATGGACATCCTGCTCAAGCGCGAAATGGATCTTTCCGGATGGGGCCGGCTGGAGTCATTGTTCGGCCGCGAGGCCGGC
>CBFCXA010000308.1:0-3220 GCA_965601985.1 uncultured Chromatiales bacterium
ATCGCCAGCGTCACGCCGAGCTACGCCGGCATCAGCTACGCCCGCATCGAGGACCGCTAATAGTAGCCGGGTGCGGCCGGCTGTCAAGAATCGCCGTCGGCCTCCGACATGTGCGGCCGGGCCGAGCGCAGATAGACCATCATGGACCAGAGCGTCAGCCCGGCGGCGAGAATCAGCAGGGCCTTGCCGATCGCGTACACCGGGAGGCCGAACGTCGGCACGTACCAGAGCATCGCGCCGAGCCCGACCATTTGCAGGATGGTCTTGAGCTTTCCGGTGCCCGACACCGCCACGTGGCGCCGGCGGCCGAGTTCCGCCATCCACTCCCGCAGCGCCGATATCGTCAGTTCCCGGCCGATAATGATTGCGGCGGTTACCGCCAGGTAGATCTGCGGGTCGGCCTGCACGATGATCACCAGCACGGTGGTAACCATCAGCTTGTCTGCTACCGGGTCGAGGAAGGCGCCGAACGCCGAGGTCTGGTTCAGCCGCCTGGCCAGGTAGCCATCGAGCCAGTCGGTCACGGCGGCAAAAGCGAACACCAGGGCCGCGGCCGGCCGGGCCCAGCTATAGGGGCCGACGAGCTGCGGCAGGTAGAACACGAACACGACGAGCGGGATCGCAGCGATCCGCAGCCACGTCAGAATCGTGGCGATGTTCATCTTGGGTGCCATCCCGCCTCCGCCGTCACCGGCGCCCTGCGACGGCGCGTATTCTAGCCGCGTGATCGCTGCTAATCAGCGTCGCCGTGAAAATGGTCGAAAATCCGCTGCGCCAGCGCCTGGCTGATGCCGCGCACACCGGCCAGGTCGGTCACCGCGGCCCGCCGTACCCCCTGCAGCCCGCCAAATTGCTGCAGCAGCGCGCGCCGGCGCTGCGGTCCGAGCCCGACGATCTCTTCCAGCGGCGAGCTGCGTCGCGTTTTGCCGCGCCGCTGACGATGGCCGGTAATTGCGAATCGGTGCGCCTCGTCGCGGACCTGCTGTACCAGGTGCAGCGCCGAGGAATCCGGCGCCAGGCTGAACGGCAGGGATTCTCCCGGCCGAAACAGCTGCTCCTGGCCGGGGCGTCGACTCGCGCCCTTGGCCACCCCGATCACCGCCAGGTCACCGAACTGCAGCTCATTCAGCACGTCCATCGCGGCCTTCAGCTGGCCTTTGCCGCCATCGATCAGCAACAGGTCCGGCACCGGGCCTTCCCCGTGCTGCACGCGGGTGTAACGTCGCCGCACCGCCTCGGCGATCGCGGCATAGTCGTCGCCGGCCGCGGCACCCTTGATGTTGTAGCGCCGATAGTCCGACTTCAGCGCCCCCTGCGGCCCCCAGACCACGCAGGCGGCCACGGTCTCGGCCCCGCCGGTATGGCTGATGTCAAAGCACTCTATTCGTTCAGGTACCTCGCCGAGATCCAGCGCATCGGCCAGCGCCTCAGCCTGCGCGCGCAGTCCGGCATTGGCCGCGCGCCGCATGCCCAGCCCCTGGCGGGCGTTCTCTGCGGCCATGTCCAGCCAGCGCCGACGGTCGCCGCGCACGCGATGGCGGATCGCCACTTTGTGCTCGGCGCGCGTGGCGAGCGCTTCCTCCAGCAATTCGCGATCCTCCGGTTCAGCGCTGACCAGGATCTCCGCCGGCGCCTTCTGCCCGAAGTAATGCTGCACGATGAAGGCCGAAAGGATTTCCTCGGCCGTGGGCGCGCCGGCGCTGCGTGGGAAGAAATTGCGGCTGCCCAGCACCCGGCCGCTGCGGATCATGATCAGCGATACACAGTGCAGCCCGGGCTCGCTGGCCAGCGCCAGCACGTCGACATTCAGCCGGCCGGCTCCGGACATGACCTGGGTTGCCTGTACGCGGCGGATCGCCGCGATCTGGTCACGCAGCGTTGCCGCGGTCTCGTACTCCAGGTCCCCGGCCGCCGTCTCCATGCGCGCGACAAGGTCGTCCAGCACCGAGTCGTTGCGACCGTCGAGGAATAGGCTCGCGTTGCGTACGTCGCGCGCATAGTCCTCGTCACTGACCAGGCCGACGCAGGGCGCGGTGCAGCGCTTGATCTGGTACTGCAGGCAGGGCCGGCTGCGGTTGGCGAAGAACGAATCCTTGCACTGGCGAACCCGGAACAGTTTCTGCAGCTGGGCGAGCACGTTGCGCACCGCGCCCGCGCTGGGGAACGGGCCGAAATAGTGGCCAGGCGCGCGACGCGAACCGCGATGGAACTCGAAGCGCGGGAACTGCTGATGGCTGGTCAGGCGGATATACGGATAGCTCTTGTCGTCGCGCAATACGACGTTGAAGCGTGGCCGATGCTCCTTTATTAACGTGTGCTCGAGCAGCAGGGCTTCCTGCTCGCTGGCAGTTACCGTGACTTCGACGCTGGCCGTGTGGCTCATCAGCGCCTGGGTCTTCGGATGATGCGCCTTGCTGCCGAAATAGGTGGACACCCGGCGTTTCAGATCGCGCGCCTTGCCGACATACAGCACCACGCGGTCTTCGCCCAGCATGCGGTACACGCCGGGCCGGTGGCTGAGTGATGCCAGGAAGGCTTCTGCGTCGAAGGTCTCGCTCATGCCGGCAGCACATCCAGCCGCTCGCGCAGACCGGCAAATACCTCACGAAACATCTCCGGCGTGAGCCGGCGGGTCTGGGTGTTGTAGCGGCTGCAGTGATATGAGTCGATCAGCAGGAGGTTCTCGCCCAACGTGTGCTCGGCCGCGTGGCCGAAGCGGTAAGCCGATAGCTTGAGACCCCGGGCACGCAGCACCGCCCGGTGCGCAATGGTCCCCAGCGCGAGCACCAGCTTCGGCGCCGGTGGTTCCAGGAGTTCCGCTGCCAGGTACTCATTGCAGCGATCCACCTCGGCGGTTTCCGGTTTGTTCGCCGGCGGCAGGCAGCGCACCGCGTTGGTAATCCGGCAATCGAGAAGCTCCAGACCGTCTTCGGCATGCACGCTGTCGGCTGCCGACGCAAAGCCGAACTCGTGCAGCGTCTGATACAGCAGGATTCCGGCATAGTCGCCGGTAAACGGCCGGCCGGTCGCATTGGCGCCGTGCATGCCCGGCGCCAGCCCTACGATCAGCAGGCGTGCGTCGGGGTCACCGAAGGACGGTACCGGGCGGGCGTAATAGTCCGGATGCCGGACGCGGACTTCATCGAGAAAACCCGCCAGGCGTTCGCAGCGCCGGCAGTCGGTGGAAAACCCGGCCACGCTCAGTCCCGGTGCAGACCGG
>CBFCXA010000309.1:0-3186 GCA_965601985.1 uncultured Chromatiales bacterium
TCCTGTGATCAGAGGCAGATCGCACGCAATGACCACAGCATGCGTTCCGGCGTCCGGACCGGCGGCCAGTTGCCGGGCGCCCGCCGAAACGTTCCCAGCGATCGAACCGGTGTCAGGCAGAAACAGCGCATCGGGCGCATCGAAGGCCTTCAGGCCATCGATCCCAACGACAACCACACGGCGAATGGACCGGGCCTCACCGCAGGCATCGAGCACGCGCTGCAGCAGTGGGCGCCCCGCAAATGGCAGGAGTGCTTTCTGGGAGTTGTGGCAACCAGCCGCGATCCACGTCGGATCAGACAGCCTGCCGGCGGCCACGATGACAGCATCCATAAGCACCATGTCCTGAGCGACAACCAAAGCAATTGTATCGACGATTTCCGGACGGCGGCCGGCCGCTGGAGAGTTGCACCTGGCAAACAGCAGTCAGCGCTAGAAACCGATTTTTGGACAAACGCGGAAGTATTGGACACCAACAAAGCGCCCAATCCACCCTAACTGTTTGAAAAAATGGCGCGCCCGGAGAGATTCGAACTCCCGACCTTCTGGTTCGTAGCCAGACACTCTATCCAACTGAGCTACGGGCGCGTATTCTGAGCTTTGCGTGGCCCCGGCTGGGGCGCGAGGTCGGGTAGTTTAGCGTGTTTGTCGGCGGCTGCACATGCCCGGATCCGGGTCACGCATCTGCTCCCACAAACAATTGCAGCCTGACTGTGGCATGAATATCTCCAACAAGCTCAGCGCCTTGGCGCTCTGCCTGGTTTGCGGTCCGGGAGCCGTCGCGCCTTCATTCGCCGAGGCCCAGCCTGCTCGCGTGCGTATCGATGCCGGCGAGTTGCAGGGGGTCGTCGAGGACGACATTGCCGTGTTTCGTGGCATCCCCTATGCCGCGCCGCCGGTCGGGGAGCTTCGCTGGCGGCCGCCGCAGCCGGTTGCCGCCTGGGACGGACTGCGTGACGCCAGTCGCTTCGGTCATGCCTGCCCGCAGAAGCTCGGCGCCTATCCCGACTGGGCCGACGCCCACTTCGCTCAAATCAGCCTGGACGAAGACTGCCTGAGCCTGAACGTCTGGGCGCCCGCCGACCGGGGTGCCGAATTGCTGCCGGTCATGTTCTACATCCACGGCGGCAACATGCAGTTTGGTTCTGGCACGATGCCGCTGTACGACGGCAGCGTGCTGGCGCGCGAAGGCGTGGTGCTGGTGACGATCAATTATCGCCTCGGCTATCTCGGGCGCTTTGTGCACCCGGCGATGAGCCGGGCGCAGGCCGGCGAGCCGCTGGCCAACTACGGCGTGTTCGACCAGATCGCCGCACTGGAATGGGTGCAGCGGAATATCGCGGCCTTCGGGGGCGATCCGCAACGCGTAACCATCTTTGGCCATTCCGCCGGCGGCGTGTCGGTGAACGTGCTGATGATTACGCCGCAGTCGAAAGGTCTGTTCCACGGCGCGATCGCGCAGGGCAGCGGTATTCTGCTGGATGCGAACCAGCACGCTTTCGAGCCCGGGCCGCCGGGTCCGGCGAGCCGGTCGCGTGAGGCCTACGGCGAAGACCTGGTCGAGTACTTCGAGATCGAGGCCGTCGACGAGAAGGATCTTCTGGACCAGCTGCGGGCCATGCCCTGGGAACCGATGATTGAATACCAGCGCAAACGCCAGGTGCCGTTCAACCCGGTGGTTGACGACGTGGTGGTGTTCGATCACGTCGCGCGTGTGTTCGAGCGCGGAGAACAGCACGACGTGCCTTACATTGGCGGGGCGAACAGCTGGGAGTGGAACCAGATCGACGATATTCCGCTGATCGGCAAGTGGTTTCTCGGCGGCGCATTGATCGACGGGCTTAGCGACGAGGACCTGGCGATTTTCGACGATCAGTGGACACGTATCGGTTTGTCGCAGCGCTGGTTCGCCGAAGGCCTGTTCCTGAGTTCGACGCGCTACCTTGGCAAGCAGATGGCCAATGTTTCGGCGCCGGCCTGGCTCTACCACATCACCTATATAAACGAGCGGCTGCGCGGACAGATTCCCGGTGCGGTGCACGGCCTGGAAGTACCGTTCATCTTCGGCCACGTGCCCGAGCATCCCGAGTTCCAGCGCCCGGCTGAAGCCGCGACCACACCGGCGACGGCGGCCGACCTCGCTTTCGGCGACACCCTGCGCGCTTACTGGCTCAACTTCGCGAAGACCGGCAACCCGAACGGGCCGGGCCTGCCCGAGTGGCCGCGCTATGAGCCGGACACCGACCTGGTGCTGGTGGTAGACGAGCAGATGGTGCCGACCCCAGGCCTTTATAAAGACACGCTCGACTTCCTCGAAGAGCGTGCGCTGATCCGGCGGCGCGATTTCGAGCGCGCGCGCCTGCAGGCGGACGGGCAGAGGCGGTGAGCCTGAGCATTGCGCTGCTGCCGTCGTCCAGTCTCGGCGACGGACTCATTCACGCAGTCATTGCGAACAACCTGCAGCGCAACGGCTGCCGGGTGCGCTACTTCCACGACGGCATGCGCCAGCTCGCGGACTATATCGACAGGTTT
The DNA here is from genome assembly GCA_965601985.1 of uncultured Chromatiales bacterium. Taxonomy (GTDB): domain Bacteria; phylum Pseudomonadota; class Gammaproteobacteria; order Steroidobacterales; genus J054. The sequence continues at coordinate 2,533 of CBFCXA010000309.1, forward strand.
ACGGTCGAGCCCGTGCCCGATTACGACGCCGTTCGCGACCTGCTCGCCGACACCGAGGTAATCCTGTACGACTCGACCGCACCGTTCACCCAGCGCATGCCGTCGGAAATCGCCGAATGGTTTGCCGCCAACGGCGTCTGCTATGGCGTTACCCATCACCTGCCGGTGCACCGGTCGATCACGCCTCAAACGCTGGCCCGGCGCGCCGAGGCCGGGCATGAAAAACGGGCGGCGAGCTTTGCACGGCTCAATGTCAGCCTGCGCCAGACCGGACTGGGCTGGCCGCGCAAACCGGTAGTTAGGCAGCTTGCCGACCGTGTGGCCGAGCTGCTGCAGCTCGAAGACAAAACCTACGCGAACGGCCTGGTCGTGCCGCGGCCGCACAGTGCCGCAGCGGGCCGGCGCGTAATCATCCACCCCACCAGCAGCTCGCCGGCAAAAAACTGGCCGGCGGACCGATTCCTGGAGCTGGCCGCGCTTATCGGTAGCGAAGGCTGGGAGCCCGTGTTCACCGTGTCGCCGGCCGAACAGGCCGAGTGGCAGGCGCTGGTCGGCTCGGATATCGAACTGCGCGTGTTTGCCGGCCTGAAAGAGCTGGCCGCGTTCTACGCGACCGCAGCGGCATTTGTCGGCAACGACTCCGGCGCCGGCCAC
>CBFCXA010000310.1:0-3178 GCA_965601985.1 uncultured Chromatiales bacterium
GATTGCCTACGGCGCCGGGCCGGGCGCGTTTACCGGCCTGCGTGTCGCGACCTCGGTGGCCCAGGGGCTGGGGCGCGCGGCAGGTCTGCCGGTCTGTGCGGTGTCCAGCCTCGAGTCGCTGGCGCTGGGCGCCGCGCGGGCCAGGCAATACACCGGCACCGTTGCTGCCTGTCTCGACGCGCGCATGGGGCAGGTCTATCTGGGCGTGTACGAGGTTTCCGCCCATGGGTCCCGCGCGCTCGCACCCGACGCCTTGCTTTCGCCAGGCGCCGTCAGCCTGCCGGCGGGCGCGTTGCTTACGGCCGGGCCCGGCTGGCGTGCCTATCCGGAGCTTGGCCGGCTGGTCACCGCCGAATCCGAAACGGGCACCGGCGATGAGCGCCCATCTGCGCCGGCCATGCTCGAGATCGCTGCTCGGCACTTCGCACGAGGTGAATGCGTCGACGCCGCGAGGGCCGCGCCGAATTACCTGCGCGACCGGGTTACCGGTTAAATCGGCTGACTTGGGCAATGGCGCGCGTTTACACTCCCGGGCCATGAACGGCACGCTTACGCCACGGCTGGGCAACCTCGCCGGATTTCTTGTTTCCGCCGGGCTCATGGCCTATGCGCTGTTCGCCCAGTACGGCCTCGGTCTGGAGCCCTGTCCGCTATGCGTCTTTCAGCGTGTCGCGGTGATCGCGGTCGGCGGCGTATTTCTGCTGGCCTTCCTGCACGGCCCAGGGGTGGTCGGGCTGCGCGTCTACGGAGTCCTTGCAGCGCTGGCCGGACTTCTTGGTGTATCGGTTGCCGGGCGCCACGTCTGGCTGCAGAACCTGCCGCCCGACCAGGTGCCGGCCTGCGGTCCCGGGCTGGACTTCATGCTGGATACGTTCGGCATCGGCGAAGTCGTCGGCATGGTGCTGTCCGGTTCCGGTGAATGTGCCGACGTCGCCTGGTCGTTTCTCGGCCTCAGCATGCCGGCCTGGGTGCTGATCAGCTGCGCGGGTTTGACCGCCTGGGCCGTCTGGAATAACTGGCGGGGAGTCTGAGCGCCTAGCCCAGCAGCCGCTCGAGCATGCGGCGATACGCTTCGCGCAGCTGGTCGATGTGTGCGACCGGGATCTGCTCATTGACCTTGTGAATGCTCTTGTTGATGGCGCCGAATTCCACCACCTCTGTGCCACTGGGCGCGATGAAACGCCCGTCCGAGGTGCCGCCGCCGGTGGAGCGTTCCGGGACCACGCCGGTGACGTCCGCCACCGCCGCGGCGACCGCGTCGACGAAGTCGCCGCCCGGGGTCAGGAACGGCTCGCCGGACAGGTGCCATTTGAGGCTGTACTCCAGACCGTGGCGATCGAACAGCTCTTCCACCCAGGCCTGCAGGCGATGGTGGTCCCATACGGTCGAATAGCGGAAATTGAAGCGTGCCTTCAGGTCGCCAGGGATGACGTTGGGTGCGCCGGCACCGGCTTCCACATTTACGACCTGGAAGCTGGACGGTGGAAAAAACTCGTTGCCGGTATCGAGTTCGTGTCCATAGAGTTCGGCAAGTACCGGGGCAAAACGCTGGATGGGATTGTCGGCAAGCTGCGGATAAGCCACGTGCCCCTGCAGTCCGTGAACGGTGAGTAGGCCGCTCAGAGAACCGCGTCGGCCGATGCGCAGGGTGTCGCCCAGGCGCTCGCTGCAGGACGGTTCCCCGACTACACACCAGTCGATGTGCTCGTCGCGTTCATTGAGCGCCTGCATGACCTTCAGCGTGCCGTCGCGCGCCCGGCCCTCCTCGTCACTGGTGATGAGAAACGCGATCGAGCCGCGATGCTCCGGATTGGCGGCAACGAACTGACTGGTGGCATCGGTCATGGCCGCCAGGCTGGCCTTCATATCGGCCGCGCCGCGCCCGAACAGGATGCCGTCCCGTATTTCCGGTTCGAAAGGGTCACTGTGCCACTGATCCCGTGGACCGGGCGGTACCACGTCGGTATGGCCGGCGAAGCAGAGGACCGGTCCCTGCCTGCCACGGCGCGCCCACAGGTTCGTGACCTCGCCGAACTGCATGGTCTCCAGCTCGAAGCCGGCTGCAGCCAGCCGCTCGCTCATCAGCGCCTGGCAACCCGCATCGTCGGGGGTCACGGATGGCCGCTGGATCAGTGCTTCGGTAAATGCCAGTGTGTCAGTCATCGGGTCCTGGCTCAGGTAGTGGTGACGGCCTGTGCGTAGTGGTCTTCATCGAAGCCGACCAGCGGCGCTGCGTCGCCACCGAGTTCGAGGACCGGTCGCTTCATCACGGTCGGATAGGCCTGGATGAGGCGCACGGCCGCGTCGGCATCCAGGTTGTCGCGGTCGAAGCTGGGAATCTTTCGCCAGGTCAGGCTGCGCCGATTCAGCAGCTGCTCCCAGCCGACCTGCTGCTGCCAGGCGCGCAGGCGATCGCCGTCCAGTTCCTCGGCGCGAATATCGTGGCACTCGTATTCGATACCCTGGGCCTCGAGCCAGTGGCGAGCCTTGCGGCAGCTGTCGCAGCTGCGGATCCCGTACAGATGTAGAGCCATCCTGCTACTCGGCACGCAGCAGTTCGTTCAGACCGACCTTGCTGCGCGTTTTCTCGTCGACCCGTTTGACGATCACGGCACAATACAGGCTGCAGTTGCCGCTGCTCGACGGCAGGGTTCCGGGAACGACCACGGCGCCCGCGGGTACCCGTCCGTAGATCACCTCGTCGCGCTCGCGGTCATAGATCCGCGTACTCTGGCCGATGTAGACACCCATCGAGATCACGGCCCCGGTCTCGACGACCACGCCCTCGACAATCTCGGAACGGGCGCCGATAAAGCAGTTGTCTTCGATGATGGTCGGATTCGCCTGCAGAGGCTCGAGAACGCCGCCAATGCCGGCGCCGCCGGACAGGTGCACGTTCTTGCCGATCTGCGCGCAGCTGCCGACCGTAGCCCAGGTATCGATCATGCAGCCGTCATCGACGAAGGCCCCGATATTGACGTAGGAGGGCATCAGCACGACGCCGCGGCCGATGTGCGCGCCCCGGCGGACGATCGCGTGCGGGACGATACGCGTGCCCGTGGCCGCCAGCTCGGCTTCGCTGCGACCGGCGTATTTCAGCGGCACCTTGTCGAAGAAGTTGGTGAAGCCGGCGTCGACGCGCTGGTTCGGGTGCATGGCGAAATACAGCAGCACGGCC
>CBFCXA010000311.1:0-3107 GCA_965601985.1 uncultured Chromatiales bacterium
AGCTTTCCATAAAAACGTCATGGGCTCCCGGTCCAAGCAAGTAGACTTTTTCGATAATTTCAGACCTGTTCCTGGCCCGGCGCGCGGCAGCTTACCAGGCCTGCTACGAAAACATGCCGCTGCCGCGCCGCGCCGTGCCATTCGGTGCGCACATGCGATTGCACACCATCCGGCCGTTCGGTGACCTGGTCTGGCTGCACATGCTGGACGGACGCCAGTATCGCGATCCGCACGCCTGCCCGGAACCCGGCAAGCGCGGCGGGCGTTCAGCGCAGGCAGCTGACTGCGAGGATCTCGATGACGAAAGCCGCAGCATGCTCGGCGCGCGCCAGGAAGCCTGGCTGCGCCGCGGCTTCCGCCGCTCGCCGGCGCGCTGGAACCTGCTCGCGCAACAGACGGTGATGACCCGCATTGACGAGGACCCCGGCGACGGCGAAATCTTCTGGACCGACAACTGGAACGGCTATCCGGGTGCACGCCGACGGCTGATCGAAGACATCCGGTCAACCGGGGTACAGAACCCGGTCGCGCTCAGTGGCGACGTGCATGCTTTCATCGCGGCGAGCGTGTTCGGCGGCTCACGCCCCGACGACCTGCCGGGCGATCTGCCGGAGTTCGTCACCACGTCGATCAGTTCTCAGGGTGTCGGCCAGAAAGACGTCAATCGCCGGCGGCAAGCAAACCCGCAGGTACTGCACGCCGACAGTCGCTACCGCGGCTACACGCGTATCGACATCGACCGGGATCGCCTGCAGTCGGATTTCGTCGCGCTGGACGACGTGCGGCGGGTCGACACCGGACGCCGGGTGCAGGCCAGCTACGTCGTGGAAGCAGGCCGAACGGCGATCAGCAAAGCCTGAGTCCGACCAGCCGGTCTCAGGCCGCGGCCTTCTCCCGCACTTCGCGATACAGCTCGCCGGCCACCGTGCCGACACCCAGGAGCAGAATCGCGGTCGCGGCGACACCGCCGAGCAGCGGGAGCCAGTACAGGATGCTGATTACTACCGCCAGCGCTGCGATTGCCAGCCACACCATGCCGAGGCTCGGATCAGGCATCTGCCGAAACCGGTCCAGCCCCCAACGAGCGGTCAGACTGATACCGGACAATGCGCCGGTGATGACGATCAGCCCATAGCCGGCAAATACCAGCAGGCCCAGCAGCCAGCCGATCGCGGTCGCGAAAAACAGCGCCGCGAGCACCGGCGTTATCACCATGACGCCCAGGCCAAGCAGCAGGTTGCGTCCCGGCTGCGACACGAAATCGGAGAACAGCCGGTCGAGCCGCGTGCTGAACACGGTGTAGAACAGGCCGGCGCAGAAAATCATGCTGAGCAGACCGAACAGTCCGCTGCCATCATCGCCGCGCTCGAAATCCAGGCCTTCGATCGGTTCGCCTTCGATCACTTCACCGGTGATCTCAGCCCCATCGGCAATTTCGGGCTCTTCTTCGCCGCGCCAGATCAGATCGCCGTTGATTACCGCGCCGTCCTCAATCTCGATTTCCCGCGCGGCAATCTCTACGTTCCCATCGACGCGCCCGCCGATTTCCGCCTCGCCCGCGGCGATCTTCAGGTCACCGGTGACCCAACCGTTCATCTCAACCTCGCCGCCCGCCAGCCAGGCCCAGCTGTTGATGGTCGCGTTTTCACCGACCTCGATTTCGCCACCGCTGATCACGGCGTGATCTGCGACGCTCGCAGCCAGCGTGATCTGCCCGCCAGCCAGTCGCAGATCATCGCCGACGTCGCCGAGTATCGTCACCGTGCCACCGGCGGCGATGACATCTTCGCTGACCGCGCCGGTAACCAGCACGGTGCCGCCGGCAAGCACTGCATCACCGGACACATCGCCTTCGAGCACGACTTTGTTGCCGGCCGCGTAAAAATCCTCACCGATGTTTTCGCGCACCAGGACCGATTCCGCGGCCTCCTGGGCCGCCAGCGCGGCCGGGGCCGCAGCTGTCAGCAGCACGATCAGGAAGAGTTGCTTGTTGGACTTCATTGGTCGCCTCCCTTGCCTGCGCCGGATCATAGCATCGGTCCCGCTACGAGCCGATTGCAGACACCAGCTGGAAGACCTGCGGTGACGGCAGCCGCAGCAGCGTTACGTCGATCAGCGTCGTGCGATGGTGCTGCACGAATCGCTGCAGTCGCCGCGCGGACAGGCTGAGGCAGACGGGCAAGTAACGCACCTCGCCGGTGCCCCCGGTGGTCGGTGAAATCTCCAGGTGCAGTCCGCCGGTCTCGGCCACGCGATCGGCCCAGTCGCCCTGCTGCGCATCAAAACTCGATGTGCGCAGGTAGAAGCACAGGATATGCGGGCTGCGCCGATTGCGATGCACATGCTCGAACAGCTCGTTGGCCGCCAGACGCGTATCGGGCGGCGAATTGAGCAGCACGTCGGCATCCTCGACCGGTCGCCCGTACTGGTCGCGCAGGCGGAAAATCAGCTGTGCATGCGCGTCGTACTGCGCGCGCGGCTCATTGAAAATGCCAGCCACCGGACCCGGTTCGAGTTCGCGGGCCACGCGCGCCAGGTTGCGGCTGCTGCGCGCCGCGTAGTCCTCACCGACGGCCCGGTACTGAGCTTCGCTGGATGCGGCCAGCGCAGCATCGAGCATCTCGAGCAGCTCCAGACGCACGCGACTGCCGGTCACGATGCCGCGCTTTGCCCCGGAGTGTGCGCACTGGTAGGGAATCGCCAGCGGAACCGGTGGGTGATCCTGCTCGGCAGCGAGCTGCTGTGAGCTCACGCGATAGAACTCGCCGGGATTGTCATCGTCTTCGCGATCGCCCGGCGCGCTACCCAGCAGCGCACAGCTCTCGCGCACCTCATCCCAGCGCAGTGAGAGCGCCCGGCGCTTGGGCGCGATGGCCACGTAGTTCCAGCCGGTATTGCAGCTCGCGACGCGCACAACGCCGTCGGCACCGTCTTCGCGTGCATAGCGCACCGGAATCGGTAGCCAGTCTGCGCTTGCCTGGCTGCCGCTGATGCAGAACTCGCGCACCCGGTAGCGTGACCACAGGGAGTTGTCCGCGGCAAGAAAATGGCGATGCAGTTCCAGCGTTTCGTCCGCGCCGAGTTCCAGCGCATCGAGCAGCTGCACC
>CBFCXA010000312.1:0-3089 GCA_965601985.1 uncultured Chromatiales bacterium
GTCATAGTCGGCAATCTTCGGGCGCGCGATCTCGATCATCTTCGGGCTGATGTCGATTGCAGTGATGGTGCAGCCTGGTGGGAAGCACGCGATGTCCAGGCCGGTGCCGAGCGCCAGAAACAGGATGTCCGCGTCGCGCCGCATATGTTCAAAGAGTTCGAGCTTGGCCGGCCGCCAGCGGCGCTCCGGGCCGTAACCGGCCATCAGGTCCATGCTGCGTGAGGCGCGGTCCCACTTGTCGCGTGTTGCGGTATCGATACTCAAGGTTCGAGCTCCTGCGGTCCGGACTTGACGGCATTCAATGCGTAGACCGCGACGATCACGACCAGGCCGGTGCTGATGCCCCAGCTCAATACTTCCGCGCGGCTCAGTGCCCACATGCCGCCCCACATGCCGCCGAACATGCCGCTGAGCATGCAGGGTGACATCACTTCCATCACGCCCAGCAGCGGGCTGAGCAGCGGCAGGCTGATCAGCATTGCCACCAGCATGCCGAGCAGCATGCCGACGATCATGCCCGGCAACATGCCCCAGCTGCCGCCGATCAGCCAGGTACACAGGCCCGCGGCGGCAGAGGCCACCAGTACGTTGGCAAACAGGTCGCCGATAACGAAGTAGATGCGATTTTCCATGGGACGCGATTCTAGCCGCAGCGGGCCCCGAGTGGGTGCTTTCTGGCTTCCCGGCCGATGCCGGTTCTGTAGCCCTGGCATTGGCCCAATTCCTTTCATTAAGTCGTCAAAAAAGACGAATTTAGATGGAAATAGCATTTAATTCGCTATTCATGACGAGTTGAAAGCAGGGTCGAGTGAGCGTATAAAACGTCATTATTGACGAGTTAATGGACTGATCCCTTGAAGATTGCTGACGATCTCAGCGACGAGGCCGTGCTGCTCGAGCTCGGCGAGCGGCTCGCCCGGCGTCGCATCGCGCTGGAACTGACCCAGGCGCAGCTGGCCGAGCGTGCCGGCATTGCCAAGCGCACACTCGAGCGCATGGAGTCGGGGGCATCGGCCCAGCTGTCGAGCCTGATCCGGGTGTTACGCGCGCTGGACCTGCTGGCGTCGCTCGACCAGTTGTTGCCGCCGGCCGCGCCCGGCCCGCTCGACTGGCTGCGTCGCGACGGGCGCGTTCGCCAGCGGGTATCGCCGCGGCGTCGGTCGGAGCGCACCCGGAATACCTGGTCCTGGGACGACGATGCATGACCACGGTCGCCGAAGTCCGGCTGTGGGGCCGCAGCATCGCCGCGGTATCGCTGGCCGACGGCGCCGACGTGGCCGAATTCGAGTACGACCCGGCCTTTACGCGCAGCGGCATCGAAGTTGCGCCGCTGGTCATGCCACTGCGTGCCGGCGTATTCAGTTTTCCGGAACTCGCGCGCGAGTCGTTCGCCGGGTTGCCGGGCCTGCTGGCCGATTCGCTGCCCGATCGTTTCGGCAATGCACTGATCAATGCCTGGCTCGCAACCCAGGGTCGCAGTCCGGAATCCTTCAACTCTGTTGAACGGCTCTGCTATATCGGCACGCGCGGCATAGGCGCGCTGGAATTTCTACCGTCCATCGGCCCGTCACGCAGCGGCGAGGAACTGCAGATCGACAAACTCGTGGAGCTCGCGTCGGCGGTGCTGAGCGAACGCGATGCGCTGCGCAGCAACCTGGCCGACGCTGGTTCCGGCCTCACCGATATTCTGCGTGTCGGCACCTCGGCAGGCGGCGCGCGCGCCAAGGCGGTGATTGCCTGGCATCCTGAAACCGGCGAGGTGCGGTCCGGGCAGCTGTCGGCGGCGCCGGGTTTCGAGTCCTGGCTGATTAAATTCGACGGCGTGCGTGGCAACCGGGATAAGGAACTCGAGGACCCGCAGGGCTATGGCGCGATCGAGTACGCCTACTTTCTGATGGCGCGGGACTGCGGCATCGAGATCGCCGATTGCCGCCTGCTGGAAGAAGCCGGGCGCCGGCATTTCATGACCCGGCGCTTCGACCGGCTGCAGAACGGCGACAAACTGCACATGCAGTCGCTCGGCGCGCTGGCTCACTACGACTACAACCTGGCCGGTGCCTATGCCTACGAACAGGCGCTGCAGGTCATTCGTCGGCTCGATCTGCCCATGGCCTCGCTGGAAGAACAATTCCGACGCATGGCCTTCAACATTGTCGGGCGCAACCAGGACGATCACGTCAAGAACATCGCATTTCTGATGGACAAGCAGGGGCAATGGTCGCTGTCGCCGGCCTTCGATCTGACCTACAGCTACAACCCGTCCGGTCGCTGGACCGGCAGCCATCAGATGACACTCAACGGCAAGCGCGACGACTTTAGGCTGGACGATTTCAAGGCCTGCGCGCGCAGTGCGGGCTTGAAGCGCGGCCGCGCCGAGACCATCGTCGGCGAGGTCAGCGAAACGCTGGCCTGCTGGCCGGACTACGCGGCGCGCGCCGGCATCGAGGCCGATACGACCCGGCGTATCGGTAAGACCCTGCGCCTGGACCTGGACGGGAGAAAGCGATGAATCCGCTGGTACTCATTCACGGCTACTCGGCCGAGCATGGCTCGAGCGCCGGATCGCGAGCCGACATCACGCGCATCTACGGCAGCCTGCCCGCGGCCTTGAGGCGGCGCTACGGGGCCGACCGGGTGCTGGAGCTGAACGTGGCGCGCTACCTGAGCCTGGACGACGGCATCAACCTCGACGACCTGGCGCAGGCGATGGACAGCGCGCTGGCCGAGAGTCTGCCGGGGAACGCGCGTTTCGATGCACTGGTGCACAGCACCGGCGCCCTGGTCGCGCGCAACTGGCTGCGCCGCCATTCATCCCGACCGAGCCGACTCAAGCGGCTGGTCTACCTGGCCGGGGCCAACTTCGGTTCGGGCTGGGCGCATATCGGTCGCGGTCAGCTGGCCAAGTGGGGTCGCGCGGTGTTCCAGGGCGCCGAGACCGGGGTGCAGCTGCTCGATGCGCTGGAACTCGGCGCGGACGAAACGCTGGAACTGCACCGCTATTTTCTCGCTGCGGAAAACTCCCTTTGGTCACGCTACCGGGTGCGCGAGTTCTGCATCAGTGGCAGCCAGGCAAGCGCAGACTGGCTGCC
>CBFCXA010000313.1:0-3079 GCA_965601985.1 uncultured Chromatiales bacterium
CGCTTCGACCTCGGCTTTGTGATCGTTTACCTGGTGCCGCTGCTGATCCTGGGCCTGACATACAGCGTGTTGTCGGCGGACCGCGAATCGGGCTCGCTGGGCCTGCTGCTGGCCCAGCCGCTGACCGCCAGCCAGGTTGCCTGGGCGCGCATCGCGCTGCGCACCATGCTGGTCGCGCTGGCGGTGATAGTCGGCAGTCTGATGGCCTGGCTCATTTTCTCGCCCGAGCCGGTATCGCCGCAGGCCGGGCCGCGACTGCTGGCCTGGTTCGCGGTGACTGCGGCCTACTGTGCCTTCTGGGGCGCGCTGGCCGGACTGGTCGCGGCGCGGAACCAGGGATCCGACAGCAACGCGCTGGTGCTGCTGCTCGGCTGGGCGGTAATCACCCTGCTGTTGCCCGCGCTGATCGGTATAGCGGCGCAGACGTTTAGCCCGGTCCCGTCAAGGATGGAATACGTCACCGCCGCACGCGCGGCCGAGAACGAGGCCAACGCGCAGGGCCGTGAGCTGCTGCAGGGTTACCTGCTTGATCACCCGGAGATCGAGGCCACGGAACAAAGCGCGGTCGCGCCCTTCATCAAGACATTTGTGCTGGTCCAGCAACGCGTAGAAGACGCGGTTGCGCCGATCCGCGCAGAGTTCGATGCGCGCCTGGAACAGCAGCAGCGTATTGCCGGGGCGCTCGCCTGGCTGTCACCGGCGAGCCTGGTGCAGTCGGCGCTGGCAGAACTCGCCGGCAGCTCGCTGGCGCGACAGCGACGTTTCGAAACCGAGGCCAGCGCGCTGCTCAGTAGCTGGCTGGTGGCGCTCGAAGCGCCGATCATCGCCGGCCGGCGGCTGACGGCAGCGGAGTTCAACGCGCTGCCGCGACCGGCGTTCGCGGAAGTCGAGCTTGGCCAGGTGCTGCGCAGTGTCGCAGGCCCAATCGTCCTGCTGATCGTATACGCCGGCCTGGCCGTGCTGCTCGCTCGGCGTCGTTTCCAACATTTCACGGTCGCCGCGACATGAGCCATTCAAACGATGAGAACTGGCCCGATCTTCCCTATCCGGCCTGGGCCGACAGTTGCGCAACGCTGCAACTGATGACCCAGGTAGTCGGCAAGATACGGCTGGCGAAGTCGCCGTGGGTGAATCACTCCTGGCACGTGACGCTTTACGTGACGCCGCGTGGCCTGACGACCTCGCCGATCATCGACGGGCAGCGTCAGTTCCAGGTGGATTTCGATTTCATCGACCACCAGCTGCTGATCGAGGTCAGCGACGGGCAGCGCGCGAGCCTGCCGCTGGCGCCGATGTCGGTAGCCGAGTTCTACACGCGGGTCATGGGGCTCCTGCAGCAGCTGGGCATCGACGTGACGATCGATCGGATGCCCAACGAGGTCGCGGAACCGATTCGCTTCGACCACGACACGACGCACGCGTCCTACGATCCGGACTACGTCAACCGCTTCTGGCGCGTACTGCTGCAGACCGATCGCGTGTTCAAGCAGTTCCGCGCTCGTTTCACCGGCAAGTCCAGCCCGGTGCATTTCTTCTGGGGCAGCTTCGACCTGGCCGTCACGCGTTTCTCCGGTCGCGAGGCGCCACCCCATCCGGGCGGCATTCCCAACCTGCCGGATTCGATCACCCGTGAGGCCTATTGTCGCGAGGTTTCCAGCGCCGGTTTCTGGCCCGGTGGCGGACCGATCGACTACCCGGCTTACTATTCCTACGCCTACCCGACGCCGGACGGTTTTGGTGAGCAGGGGGTCAGGCCGGGTGCTGCGTTCTACGACGCGCAACTGGGCGAATTCCTGCTGCCCTATTCGGCAGTTCGCGAGGCAGACGACCCGGATGCCATGCTGCTCGAATTCCTGCAGACCAGCTACGAAGCAGCAGCCGTGCTCGCCGACTGGAACCGAGTTCACTTCGAGCGTGAGCCCATCGCGCCGGTGGACTGACGCAGGGTTTATTCAGCGCACCTTGCGCTCGTCCAGCACTTTTTTGAAGTAGGTCCAGCTGGTCTCGTTTGGCTCCTCGAACTCCGTCGGCGCCGCGAGGTAGCTCGGCAGATTCTCTTCGATATAGCGGCGCAAGCGCGGCGGCAGCTCGTCGATACCGTCTTCGAGCTTGACACTGCGGCCATGGTAGACCAGGTGTCCGGGCCGGTCGGCCATTTCCATCCATGGCAGCCAGGGCCCGATGCGCGACCAGCTGCCGGTCTCGGGCGCCGAAGTCAGCTCGGGATTCTCCAGGTCGGCGCGGCTGACAAAACTGTTGAACAATTCTGCCGCCTCGTACCAGTCACCCGCGGAATGCATCGGGTACTCGGCCCTGCTCAGCGCAGACGGATAGCGGAGCATGACTTCGCGATGGAAGGCGATCACGTCACCCAGATCGTCGTAGAGGATTCTGCGCGGGCCAGACTGCTGCTCGACCGTGTAAGGAAAATTAACCGGGTCATTCTGGATGTGGATCACCTCCACGTCGCGATCGAGAAACGGATTGCGCCAGGTCGACATGACCTCGCCGGTCTCCAGATCCGTGTACAGGCCGATCTCGCGGTGCAGGCGCTGAAAGCCGCCTTCGATCGGCAGGTAGCGCCCGGCGCCGACCACCTCCAGCGTGAACAGCTTGCGGCCCCGCTCGCCCGGCACCATGGCCATGACCACGACCTTGGCATAGGTAATCGTTTCCTTGCCGCTGATGTCGCCGACCGTCTTGATATAGGCCTCGACCAGGTCTTCCGGCTGTTCGAGGTCGTAGGCCTGGCTGGCGACTGGTGCAAGCAGGGCTAGCGACAGGAGCCCCGCAATGGCTGAGTTTGCTAATCGCGGCATCGTTGCTCTCCGTGACATGGCTCAGGGGCTGTCGGCCAGCAGACCCTGGCCACGCAGCAGATGATAAGACATGCGCTCGGCCAGGAAGCCGTTGCGGACGCGGATCTCGTCGCCGATTTCCAGCACGTTGCCGTAACGCGGACGGAACTCGGGCCACGGCGGCAGGCCGTCGCGGTTCGGGTTGCCGGTGCGGGCGAACTGCACCCAGTAGTCGTTCATTAACGCGGCAATCTCCCGGTCGCGCTCGCTCGGTTCGTTCA
>CBFCXA010000314.1:0-3071 GCA_965601985.1 uncultured Chromatiales bacterium
GATTTTCCAGGATCCCTACGCGTCGCTGAGTCCACGCCGGACCGTGGAGCAGACCCTGCGCGAACCGCTGGACGTGCATAACATAGGCAAGGTTGCGGAACGCGATCGCCGCGTGCGCGAGCTGCTGGATGTCGTGGGTTTGAGCAGCCGCGCGCTGAATCGCTATCCGCACGAGTTCTCCGGCGGGCAGCGTCAGCGCGTTGGCATCGCGCGGGCGCTGGCGCTGGAGCCGCAGCTGATCGTCGCGGACGAACCGGTGTCGGCGCTGGATGTGTCCGTGCAGAGCCAGGTGCTGAACCTGGTCGAGGACTTGCAGGCGGAGCACGGCATCGCGTTTATTTTCATCGCGCACGATCTCGCCGTCATTCAGCACGTCAGTGATGTGATCGGCGTGATGTACCTGGGTCGGCTGGTCGAGATCGCCAGCTCGACCGATCTGTACGCCGAGCCGAAGCATCCGTACACGATCGCGCTGATGTCCGCGATCCCGCAGCCTGAGCCCGGCAGCGGCCGCAAGCGTATCGTGCTCGACGGCGAAGTACCCTCCCCGATGAACCCGCCGCCGGGCTGCCCGTTTCATACGCGCTGTCCGAAAGTGATGGATCGCTGTCGCAGCGAGATACCGACGCTGAAAAACCTCGGCAGCGAGATATCGCCTCACTGGGTGAGCTGCCACCTGCACGAGAAGCCGGGCAATCCGCCGCCGAGAATCTGATGGCAGTTTCCGCGGACGAATCGGTACAGCGCATGTGGGCCGACTGGCTGCAAACCATCCGCGAGACGCCGGAGACCACCGATCTGCAATACAGCAGCTGGTATTTTGCCGACAATGAAAAAGACGCCAACGAGCTGGTCGAGCTGGTGCTCGCCGGCGTCAAGCGGGGAACCGCAGGCAGCGGTTGGGAATACGAGCACGAGGGCAAGCCGTTGCCGCAAGTCGGTGAGTTGCACATCGTGACCGACTTCAACGGGCTCGCGCGCTGCGTGATCCGCACGACGCGTGTAGAAGTCGTCCCGTATGAGCAGGTAGCTGCGGGCTTCGCTGAGGTCGAGGGCGAGGGAGACAAGTCCCTGGCGCACTGGCGCTCGTTACACTGGCCGTACTTCGAGCGGGTGCATGCACGTATTGGCCGGGAATCGAAACCGGACATGCCGGTCATCTGTCATTATTTCGAGCAGCTGTTCCCAGCTGGTGGATAGATATCAAGCGAGGTCATCGGTCGTGAGAATTTGTCTGTGTCTGTTCACCCTCGTGCTGCTGGCCGATGTCGCCGGGGCGCAGGAATTCCAGCCCTATCCGAAACCGCGCATCAGCGAAACTGAGTGGCAGACCTATTTCATCATGGTGCAGTCGGCGCACCGCGACAGCGAAGAACGGGTTGATGAGCAGCACCTGCTGACTTTCGTCGACCAGGAGCGCGGTATTCAGTGGGCCTTCACGTCACTGGGCCATCCGGCCCATCCGAGCTGGATCGCGCGGCGCGTGGTCGGCGAGGCCGGCCAGCAGCGGATCCAGCAGGTCGGCTATTACGCGGGTTCCGAGCAGGATTTCGAATTGTGGTTTCGCTCGGTACTGGACCTGACGCGCCAGCGGGAAGCGCGCCAGCGTTAGCGCGTCCCAACCAGCTCCCGGCAGCGATTCCGGACCTGATGAGACCAACAACACGAGAGGACATCAATGACCGATGCGCCGAAAACACTGGTCTTCGCGGGCAGCACGCGCGAAGCATCATTCAACCGCCGGCTCGCGGCAGCGGCCGCAAGCAGCCTCGAGGCAGCTGGCGGCGAGGTAACTCTGCTGGAACTCTCGGACTACCCGCTGCCGCTCTACGACGGTGACCTGGAAGCCCGCGACGGCTTGCCCGGCCCGGCGTTGCAGCTGCGCGAGATCTTCATGGCGCACCAGGGACTACTGATCGCCGCACCGGAGTACAACAGCAGCATCACGCCGCTGCTGAAAAACGTGATCGACTGGGTGTCACGGGCGCCGGCGGGAGAGCAGGGTCTGGCGCCCTATGGTGGCAAGTGTGCGGCGCTGGTGTCGGCATCGCCGGGCGGCTTCGGCGGCATGCGCGGGCTCGCGGCGGTGCGCTCGATACTGGCCAGCATAGGTGTGATCGTGCTGCCGGACCAGTTCGCGCTCGCGCGCGCGCATGACGCCTTTACGTCGAATGGCGAGCTTGTCGACGACGGCCAGCAGGCCCGTCTCGATCGCGTGGTCGGTGCGCTGCATTCGATACTGACCCGGCTTCACAGCTGAACAACCCTGACGGAGGTCAAGACCGCGATGGAAATGCGAGGATCCTGCCACTGCCAGGCGGTGCGCTTCTCAGTGCGCACACGCCATCCCTACCCGTTCAACCTCTGCTACTGCTCGATATGCCGCAAGACCGCCGGCGGCGGCGGGTATGCAATCAACCTGAGCGGCGACGCGAAGAGCCTGGAAGTAGAGGGACGGGAGCACGTGCGCATTTATCATGCCCGTCTCGAGAATCCGGATACCGGTGAGGTTCGGGCCAGTCGCGGCGAACGCCATTTCTGCGGCGCGTGCGGCAGCGCGCTGTGGGTATACGACCCGGAGTGGCCGGAGCTGATGCATCCGTTCGCATCGGCGATCGACAGCGAGCTGCCGGCAGCGCCGGAGCGCACCCATCTGCTGCTGGACTCCAAGGCTTCGTGGGTGCCGCTGAAGGCCGATCCGCAGGACAAGCAGTTCGCGCGTTACCCGGACGAATCGATCGCGGCCTGGCATCAACGCCTGGGCCTTGAGTGCGACGACGAGTGATCAGTTGCCGTAAATTCTCTCCGGCAGCCAGGTCGCGATCTCGGGCCAGACGGCCAGCAGCGCAAGCGCCAGCAGCTGAATGGCGACGAACGGGATGACCCCGCGATACATGTCCATCGTCCTGACCTCGTCAGGCGCCACCCCGCGCAGGTAAAACAGTGCGAAGCCGAAGGGCGGGGTCAGGAATGAGGTCTGCAGGTTGATCGCGATCATCACGCCGAGCCATACCGGGTCCAGACCCAGCGACAGCAGCACCGGGCCGACGATTGGCACGACCACGAAAGTG
>CBFCXA010000315.1:0-3068 GCA_965601985.1 uncultured Chromatiales bacterium
AGGAAACACGTTCTCGGTAAAACCATCACGCTTGTGCACCATGCCGGCCAGGCGACCCCGCAGTGCGCCGTCTTCCGTGATGGCACCGCTGACCGCGCCCTCGGCGCGAAATTTGGCGAAGTTGCCGACGTCGACCTGGAAACGCGTCTCGACTTCCTCGGTCGGTTTGCGGGTGATGAAGTTGATCGCACCGCCGGTCGCGTTCCGGCCGTACAGCGTGCCCTGCGGCCCGCGCAGCACCTCGACCCGCTCCATGTCGAACAGGTCGAAGATCGCGACGTTGGATCGCGATATGTAGGCACCATCCACGCTGACCGCGACACCCGGGTCGCCGGCCACCGTAAAGTTCTCGGTGCCGACACCGCGAATAACGACCTTGCCGATCACGTCGCGCTGTATCACCAGGCCCGGCGTGAAGCCGGTCAGCTGCTCGGTGTCCTGGATGCCGTTCTGCACCAGGTCGTCGCCGGTGAACGCCGAGATGGAGATCGGCGTCTCCTGCAGCGAGGCTTCGCGGCGCTCGGCGGTGATCACGATGTCTTCGATCTGCGCCTGCGCCGGCAAGGCCAGCGGGGCCGTAAGGCTGGCAACAGCTATCAGCCGCGCGGCGGCTGCGAGAGTTCTACACATAGTCCCCATGCTCCAGGATGGAATGACGTAGCGTCACGCTAAACGCTAGCGCGACCCTGATATTTCAGGATCTTGTGACGCCATCTGCCGGCCGTCAGGCCAACAGCTGGCGAGCCTTGTCCGCGATGCCGCCCGCATTCGGGAAATGCAGCTGTTCCAGCCCCTGGGCGAAGGCAATTGGCGTGTACGCCGCGCCGACCCGGCCCACCGGTGCCTTGAGCTTGCCGTGCAAGCGCTCCTGCAGCATGGCCGCCAGTTCGGCACCGAAACCGCCGAACTCGACCGCGGAATGCGCGATCAGCGCCCGGCCGGTCTTGGCCACCGATTCCAGGATGGTCTCGCGATCCAGCGGTACCAGGCTTCGCAGGTCGACGACTTCTGCATTGATGCCATCGGCAGCCAGCGCTTCCGCCGCGGCCAGCGCTTCGCCGCAGGCCCAGCCCCAGCTAAGGATGCTGATATCGCTGCCCTCGCGCTTGATGTCCGCCAGCCCCAGCGGGATCCGGTAGGACTCGAGCGGCACCTCGCCCGGCGAGAAGTACAGGCGCATGGACTCGAAAAACACCACCGGGTCCTCATCGTCGATACTCGCCAGCAGCAGGCCTTTGGCATCCGCCGGCGTGCTCGGGTAGACGACTTTCAAGCCCGGCGTGTGCGTCAGCCAGGCTTCCAGCGACTGCGAGTGCTGGGCACCGAAACTGCCGACGTTGCCGGCGGTAATGGTGCGAATCACCAGCGGCACGTTGGTGCGCCCGCCGGACATGTAGCGCAGCTTGGCCGCATGGTTGGTGACCTGGTCCAGGCACACGGCCAGGAAGTCGTTGATCATGATTTCCGGGATCGGGCGCATGCCGGCCATGGCCGCGCCGATCGACGCGCCGACGATCGCCTGCTCGGCAATCGGCGTGGGGCGTACACGATCGATGCCGTGCTTGGTCGACAGCCCGTAGGTCTGCTTGACCACGCCGCCGGCCGGGTCGTGCAGGTCTTCACCCAGGAGGAACACGCGCTCGTCCGCAGTCAACGCGAGGTCCAGGGTGTGGTTGATGGCCTCGCACATGGTCATCTGCTTGGTCTCGCCGCCCGGCGCCTGCGCCGACGGCCGCGGCGCATCGCCGGCACTGCCATCCGGCACCAGCCGCGGGTCGCCGAATACGTCGACATAGAGCTCCTCGGGTCCCGGCGGCTCGGCATTGCGCGCGAAGTCCATGGCCCCATCGACCGCAGCGCGTTCCTCGGCAACGATCGCGTCGAGCTCTTCCTCGCTGGCCGCAGACTCGGCCAGCAATTGGTTGCGGTAACGCGTCAACGGCGCATTCGCGACCGCCTCTTCCAGCGCTGCCGCATCCATGTGCTCCTGGTCGCTGCCGAAGGCATGGCCCTGCAACCGGTGGCAGACGGCTTCGACCAGCGTCGGACCGCCACCGCTACGCGCACGGGCGAAGGCCTGAGAGAAAGCTTCGTACAACGCCACCGCGTCACCGCCGTCGACGCGCACACCCGGCATGCCATAGCCCTCGGCGCGGGCCGCGAAGGACTCGCTGCGGGTGTACTGGTCCAGCGAAGTGTATTCCGCGTACTGGTTGTTCTGGCAGACGAACACGACCGGCAGCTGCCACAGCGCCGCGAGGTTCATCGCCTCGTGAAACGCGCCGATGCTGGTCGCACCATCCCCGAAGCTCACCGAGGTCACACGCCCGGTCTTCTGCATCTGCGCGGCGAGCCCCAGCCCGTTCGCGATCGGCATGCCGGCGCCAACGATGCCGGTGGTGACCATCAGCCCGGAGGCCGGGTCCGACAGGTGCATCGGTCCGCCCTTGCCCTTGCAGGTGCCTGACAGCTTGCCGTAAAGCTCGGCCATTACCTCTTCCAGCGAGGTGCCTTTGGCGACGATGTCGTGGATGCCGCGATAGGTCGTGCACATATGGTCGTCGGGCTGGATCACCGCCGACAGTGCCGCAGCGATCGCCTCCTGGCCGCCGCAGGGGTAGTACTGGAACTGGATTTCACCGGCACTCAGCCCGCGCTGTATCGCGGCGTCCGCCTCGGCGATGCGCACCATGATCCGGTAAATGTCTTTCAGGCCCGAATGATCGAGGGCCTCGGCCGCCACGGCTGCATTCATGTCGCTGCTCCTCCGGGCCACACCCGGAATTTTTGATTGTGGACAGAGCATAAGCCGGCGGCGACCTGCGCGCTTTCAAATTCTTTCGACAACAAGCGGCGTGCGGACCCGTGTCAGCGCCTGCCGCAGTGGCTCAAGCCCTTGATTCAAACTAGGCAGGCCCCATATATGCAGCAGCCCACCGGAACCAGACCGGAGAGAATTAATGGAACAGGAACAATTGATGAACGCGAGCGGGGCCGCGGTAATGCGCGCCTGGCAGCAGCTGCTGCAGCTGAACAGCGTGGCGCCGCTGGAGATGACCGCCGAACTG
>CBFCXA010000316.1:0-3014 GCA_965601985.1 uncultured Chromatiales bacterium
CACGGCGAGATACTCGGGCAGGTCTTTCGGCAGGCAGGAAACTTCGATTTCCGACAGCAGTCGCGAGATCGTACCGCCGCCCAGCTTCACCCCAGGCGCCAGGTCCTCGTTGTCGAGGTGAATCGGCACGGTCATGCGGATCTTCTCGTCCGCCACGACCCGCTGCAGGTCCAGATGCAGCACCTGGCGCCTGGCCGGATGCATCTGCACGTCTTTCAGTATCGCCTGCCGCTCCTTGTCACCGACCTTCACGGTCAACACACTGGAGAAGAACGCTTCCTTTTCCATACTGTGCAACACGGCATTCGCATCGAATGCCAGCGAACGCGGCGGCCGGCCGCCGCCATAAATGATCGCGGGAACTTTTCCTTCACGACGCAGGCGGCGGCTCGCACCTTTCCCCGCGTCCTCACGAAACTCCGCGACCAGGTCAACACTTTCGGACATCTCAAATCTCCCAAGTCAGTCCTGATCCGCCCCGGCTTGCGACCAGCCGGAGCCCGGTAACCCTCTGAAAGGGCGGCGAATCATAGCTGATAGCACTGCCAGAGACCAGACCACGCTGGCTGAGTAGCGCGGTGGGCCGGTCAGGTCCCAAAGCGTCGTCCGCAGGCCCGGAGGCAGGGACGCCAGAGGGCCGGAGGCCGATTCGCGCAGGGCAGGATGCCCGCAGCGATTTAGCGCCAGGACCTGTCCGGCCCAAAGCGCGGCAAAGATGAAACGCGATTCGGGTCAGTCGACGTACAACGAACTCACCGACTCATCCATGGAAATCCGCCGCATAGTCTCCGCCAGCAACTCCGCCACCCCCAGCTGCCGGACCTTCCCACAGTCCGAGGCCGCATCAGACAGCGGAATCGTATCGGTCACCACCAGCTCGTCCAGTCCCGAATCGGAAATGCGATCGACCGCCGGACCCGACAGGATAGGGTGCGTGATATAGGCAACAACGCGCTCGGCCCCGTGCTCCTTCAGCGCCGCGGCCGCCTGGCACAGCGTGCCGGCCGTATCGACCATGTCGTCGATCATCACGCAGGTCTTGCCGTCGATCTCGCCGATGATGTTCATCACCTGCGACTCGTTCGGCCGCGGCCGCCGCTTGTCGATTATCGCGAGGTCGGCATCGTCCATGCGCTTGGCGATCGCGCGGGCGCGAACCACGCCGCCGATGTCCGGCGACACCACCACCATGTCGCGATACTCCTGCCGCCACAGGTCGCCCAGCAATACCGGGGACGCGTACACGTTGTCCACCGGAATCGAGAAAAAGCCCTGAATCTGGTCGGCGTGCAGGTCCACGGTCAGCACCCGGTCGATACCGGCCGCGGACACCATGGTCGCGGCCAGCTGCGCGGTGATCGGCACCCGAGCGGCGCGCGGGCGGCGGTCCTGGCGGGCGTAGCCGAAATACGGAATCACCGCGGTGATGCGCGCGACCGACGCCCGGCGCAGCGCGTCGGCCATGACCAGCAGTTCCATCAGGTTGTCGTTCACCGGCGGACAGGTGCTCTGCACGATGAACACTTCCTTGCCGCGCACGTTCTCCAGGATTTCGACATTGATCTCGCCGTCGCTGAAACGGCCGACCTGGATCTTCCCCAGCGGCAACATCAGGTGGCGCGCAATACGGTAGGCGAGCTCCGGGTTGGCGTTCCCGGAGAACACCGCCATGTTCGGCAGCACCATGTCGTTATTGTTCTTCAAGGGCGGCTCGCTGCTGGATGGAAAAACTGGCTGGGGTGGCAGGATTCGAACCTGCGAATGACGGGATCAAAACCCGCTGCCTTACCACTTGGCTACACCCCAGTCGCTGTCCCGATTTTACCGCGCGGGGTGACATCCGGGCGGGTCGTTATTGTGCTATGGCCGCGGGGGCACTGCAATTGCGCGCACCACCGCTCAAGGACTGGCAGCGATTGTGGTCGAGAAATCGTCCATTACCAGCCGCAGCCGGCCGCTGTCATTCTCGACGCTGATCTTGCGCGGCAGCCAGTGCATTTCCCGCTCGCTGAAACCGTCATAGCGCACCGACCAGCCCTGCTGCTCGATCGCGACCAGCCAGCCGGCGTCGTCATACTGCTCGCGATAAGGCAGCCCGGGCGCCGGTATGCCCAGCAGCCAGTAGCGCGCACTGACGGCCGGGAACGACCAGCCGAGTTGCCCGCGGAGAAACCGGTCGGCGGCATCCGGGCCTGAGTAGCTCGCCGTGACTTCGCCCTTGCCGTCGGTAACCACGATCTCGCGCTCGTTGAAACGAATCTCCCAGGCGCCCAGGCCGAACGGCCCGCTGACCTTGAGCCAGGCATCCGCATCGCGCTGCTGCCAGTCGATGCGGCCCTGCCCACCGCTGTCACCGGACTTCACCGCGATGCGCCCGCGCAGGTCCCAGGCATCGATCGCGGCCAGCTCGCCGCGGCGGGCATCCCAGGCAAGGCTCGTGCCGGGCACCTGCCGCTGCAGGGCACAGCCGCTTGAAAGCAGCGCCAGCACAAGCAACAGCGACCAGCGACGCATCAGGCCGGGTCCAGCCGCCGCATGGTTTCATTCAGCGGTTCGCTGTCAGGCTGCGCCTGCAGTGCCTCCTGCCACAGGGCGCGAGCGGCATCCCGCTCGCCAAGCCGCCAGAGCACCTCGCCGAGGTGCGCGGCCACTTCCGCGTCCGGCAACAGCGCCCAGGCCAGCTCCAGGTAGCTGCGCGCCTCTTCCAGCCGACCACGGCGGAACGCGACCCAGCCCATGCTGTCGATGATCGCCGGGCTGCGGGGCTCGCGCTGCAGCGCGAGCCGGATCAGCCGCTCTGCTTCTTTGATGCGCAGTTCGTGATTGGCCAGCGTGTAGCCCAGCGTGTTCAGCACCGTGGCATTGTCGGGATCCAGCAGCAGCGCACGTTCCATATCTGCAAGCGCCGCATCTACCTGCCCCATGACGTCGAGCAGGGTGCCGCGCGAGATCAGCAGGGACAGCGTATCCGGCCGGTAGCGCAGGGCTTCGTTCAGCACCTCCAGCGCCTGCTC
>CBFCXA010000317.1:0-3000 GCA_965601985.1 uncultured Chromatiales bacterium
GCAATACCGCGAGCTACTGGAGCAGGCCTGCGGCCACGAGCACGGCGCGGCACCTGCCTCGTCTCTGCAGAAACTCACCGAACGGCTGGGCTGCAACCTGGCGAGCGCCGAATGGGAAACGCTGTTTGCCGACCTGCGCGGCCGGCACCTGCACATCTGGCGCGATGACGATGGCTACACCGCGCGCTTCCCGGACGCCGACCCGGCGCTGGAATCGGCACTGGAGCGGCTGGTCGCCGCCGAATCCAGCTGTGAAGCACACCTGGAACCGGAACTAGCCAGCGACGACGGCGGCCTGCTGTTCCAGGCCCGCGGGCCCAATGCCTTCCTGTTCGCCCAGCTGTTCCTGGCCCTGGAAGCGGCCGACGCTTGACCTTAAACCTTGCTTGAAGCCTCAGGATGGCTGCGAATCCCGGCGCGGCCGGGAACGCGAGACTATCCATATGGCCGAGGCCACTACCGCTGCGGAAACCCGGAAGATCCGGATTGCCGGCATGGACTGCGGCAGCTGTGCAATGACCATCGAGAACAGCATGCTGCAGTTGCCCGGGGTTGAGTCGGCGAACGTCAGCTTTACGACCGAAAGCATGGAGATTGCCGGCGAGGTTGAACTCGATGCGATCGAGCGAAGACTCCAAGAACTTGGTTACCGGGTCGCCCGCGACGAACCGGGCATCGCCGCGCCCGAGCTGATCGAGCGTCGCGGCCTCGGCGGTTTCCTGCATTTCCTGTGGACGCAGCCGCCGCTGCGTCGCGCGCTGCTGGTCGCCGCGACGGTCCTTCTCGGCTTGATCGCCATTCCGTCTGGCATCGAGCTGGGCGGCGTCCCGGCGATGAGCCTGTTGTTTGGCGCCGCCGTGCTCATCGCCGGCG
The DNA here is from genome assembly GCA_965601985.1 of uncultured Chromatiales bacterium. Taxonomy (GTDB): domain Bacteria; phylum Pseudomonadota; class Gammaproteobacteria; order Steroidobacterales; genus J054. The sequence goes on from CBFCXA010000317.1 coordinate 874, forward strand.
CGCCGGTGTTCATCAAGGGCCTGCGCGCGCTGGTGTTCGCACGACGCGTCACTATAGACCTCTTGATGGCGGTAGCCTGCGTCGGCGCGCTCGGCATCGGCGAGACCGGCGAAGCGGTGACCGTGATTCTGCTGTTCATGCTCGGCGAGGCGCTGGAAGCCTACAGCGCGGAGCGCGCTCGAGATTCGCTGCGCAGCCTGATGGCGCTGCAGCCGCAGGAGGCGACGGTGCTCAGGGAGCATGTCGAGGATCACGGCGGCTGCGACGGTGAGCACGATCAAGGCAACGATCATGACCATGGCGATCATCAAGACCATGACCATGGGCACGAACACGTACATGCTGCCGTCAGCCACGACCATCAGGCCGTACTACCGGTCGAGCAGGTGCAGATCGGCGACCGCGTACTGGTGCGTCCCGGCCAGCGCATCCCGGTCGACGGCGAAATTATTCAAGGTACCTCGTCAATCAACCAGGCGCCGGTCACCGGCGAGAGCGAGCCGGTGCTTTGTACCGTCGGCGACAGCGTAATGGCCGGTACCGTAAACGGCGAAGCGGCGCTGCAGGCACGCGTCACCCGCGCGGCCGAGGACGGCACGATCGCGCGCATTGCGCGCCTGGTCGAACAGGCGCAGGCCGAACGCAGCCCGCAGGAACGCTTCATCGACCGCTTTGCACGCTGGTACACGCCGGCCGTAGTCGCACTGGCTGTGCTCGTGGTCGCCATCCCTGTACTTCTTTTCGCCCAGCCGTTCCTGGATACCGCCGATGGCACGCGCGGCTGGCTGTATCGGGGCCTGACGCTATTGATCATTGCCTGCCCCTGCGCGCTGGTAATCAGCATCCCGGTCACGGTAGTCAGCGCGCTGACCCGATTGTCGAACCTCGGCGTGCTGGTCAAGGGCGGGGCGCAGCTGGACCGGCTGGCCGACGTGCAGGCGATAGCCTTCGACAAGACCGGTACCCTGACCCACGGACGCCCGCAGGTCACCGGCGTGCATGCGAACGGCTGCGAGCACCCGGCGGCCCGATTCGACGAGTGCGCCAACTGCGACGAAGTGGTCGCTACCGCAGCCGCGGTCGAACGTGCCTCGGAACACCCGGTTGCGCACGCGATCGTCGCGGCGGCCGGAGATCGCGGCGTTGCGCATCGCTTTCAACAGGCCGGGGACGTCACCGCGCATCCGGGTCGGGGCGTCAGTGGTGAACTGAGCGACGGTGCGAAAGTCTCGGTCGGCCGCGACGAGCTGTTCGACCAGGCGATGGCCGGGTGGGAGAACGTGGCGCCACGCGCTGACGAGGCGCGGGCAGCCGGGCAGACCGTGATGTACGTATCGCGCGACGACAAGGTAGTTGGATACATCGGCGTGCAGGACCGGGTACGCGACGTGACGCGCGAGGCGCTGGCCGAACTGGACGATTTCAAGCCGCCCGTCGCGCGCGTGATGCTCACCGGTGACCACCCGGAAGCCGCGCGGCGCGTCGCGCAGCAGGCAGGCGGTATCGATGATGTTCGCGCCGGCCTGCTGCCGGACGAGAAACTGCGATCGATCGAGGAACTGCGTGACAAGTATGGCGCGGTGGCGATGGTCGGCGACGGCATCAACGATGCGCCGGCGCTGGCACGCGCCGACGTCGGTATCGCTATGGGCGGCAACGGCACCGCGCAGGCGATGGAAACGGCCGATGTGGTATTGATGCAGGACAATCTCTCGCATGTGCCACTGGCGCTGCGCATGGCGCGGAAATCGCGACAAGTGATCAAACAGAACATCGCCCTGAGCCTGGGACTGAAACTGGCGTTCCTGGCGCTGGCCATTCCCGGCATCGCGACGCTGTGGATGGCAGTGCTGGCCGACGTCGGCGCAACCTTGCTCGTGACACTGAACGGCATGCGCATGCTGCGCCAGTCGTGAGCGATACGGGCACACACAAGCTCGGCCCGATTGAACTCAACCCGGGTGTCCGCCCACGCCACGTATTCTGCTATCTGTTCGCCGCGCTGATCAGCATCGGCGTGTACACCTACCTGGTCGCGCTCACGCCTTACGTGCTGTCGGTCAACCTCGGGCTGCCGGAGAGCGAGCACGGCAGAATTTCCGGTGACCTGCAGTTCTGGCAGGAAAT
>CBFCXA010000318.1:0-2934 GCA_965601985.1 uncultured Chromatiales bacterium
ACGAATACCAGGTCACCGCCGTGATTCTCGGTCGGCGCGCGCCAGAAATGATTGAAGCCGACCTCGTAGAGCGCGGCGGCCGACGCATAAGACGCTATATGCCCGCCATACTCCGAGCTGCGTCGGTTCGCCTGCACCACCATGGCCATCGCGTTCCAGCGAATGTAGGCCTCGATACGCCGCTCCAGAGCCCGATCGCCCGGGTACTCGGGCTGCTGGTGCAGCGGAATCGTATTCAGGTAGGCGGTGGTCGCGCTGTAGGGCAGGTAAGCGCCGGAGCGGCGCGCATGGTCGATCATGCTGTTGAGCAGGAAATGTGCGCGATCGGTGCCGTATGCCTGGAGTACCGAGTCAATCGACTCGAGCCATTCCTGGGTTTCCTGCGGATCGATGTCTTCGAAGCGGTTGAATTCGACCACGGCAAGCCTTCAGGGCGGAGCGGGCGGCGAGTGTAACCGGATTTACGGGCCGTAGGACCGGTCGAGCGAGGCAGCCCGTCGCGGCCGGCAGGTTTCTCTATAATCCGCCGTCTCGGTCGTCGCCCCGCTCAAAAGTGCCGGTATGATCGAGGTTTCCCGCAAACCGGTCAAGCTGATCCTCCATGTCCGAACTCCTTCCCGGCGACGCACCTCCCCGGCTCATTCAGACCCCCACAAGCGTGGCACCTGCCGTGCTGGACAGGGTCGATCACCTTATGGTGATCCTGCCGTCGCGACCGCAGGCGGCGCACTGGCGCGAGGTACCCGAGGGTCAAAGACTCAAGGCCGCAGCCCGACGCGCCGGTCCCGATGCCATCGTGCAGGGCCGGCTCGCCAATGCCCGAGCCACCGGCATCAGCCTTGTGCAGCTGAACAAGCACGCGGCGCAGCCGTACGGACTGCTGCAACAGGCAGGCTCACTGCTTGCCCAGGCACTCAAGGACCAGCCGAAGAACCTCGGTCTGATGCTGCCCGGCGCGGACGGCAGCGAGGCACAGCGGCTGGCCGACGCGGTACTGCTGGCGACGCATGCACAGAGCTTCCGGATGCCGCGCTTCGCCGGCAAGCCGGACAAGCACAAACCACTGAAGCGGCTGCGCCTGCTGGGCCTGCCGGAGCGACTCGACCTGACCGCGACCGACGTCGCCGCGCGCGCACAGAACCTGGCCCGCTGGCTCACCGCCCTGCCATCCAACAAGCTCGATGTCGCCGCCTACCGCGGACTGATCGACACGCTGGCCGCGGAGCACGGCTGGAAACAAGAGTTTTTCGACGAGAAGCGCCTGAAAAAACTGGGTGCCGGTGCATTTCTCGCAGTATCCCAGGGCAACGCGACGCGCGATGCCGGCATTTTGCGCATTCGCTACCGCCCCGACGCAGACACTAAAAAGGGGCCGGTCATTGCGCTGGTCGGCAAAGGCATCCTGTTCGATACCGGCGGCAACAATCTCAAGCCGCACAAGTCGATGCTCGACATGCACGAGGACATGGCCGGCAGCGCGGTCGCGCTGGCCACGCTCGTCGCCCTGAGCGAACTGGAGTATCCCCAGCCGGTCGATTGCTGGCTGGCGATTACCGAGAACCGTATCGGCGCGCGCGCGTACAAGCCGCGCGACGTGATTACCGCCTGCAACGGCACGACCATCGAGATCGTTCATACCGATGCCGAAGGCCGCATGGTTCTGGCCGACACGCTGGCGCTGGCGGGTCGCGAGCAGCCGCGGTTAATCATGGACTACGCCACGCTGACCGGTGCCTGCGTATACGCGCTGACCGAGAGGTACAGCGGCGTGTTCACCAATCGAGAAGCGCTGGCACAGCTGCTGATCGACGCCGGCCGCGACAGCGGCGAGCGCGTCTGGCCATTTCCTATGGATGCCGACTTCGACGAAGCGCTGAAATCCAAGCGCGCCGATGTGCTGCAGTGCTCGACCGAGGGTGCCGGCGACCATATTCTCGCCGCCCGTTTCCTCAAGCGATTCGTACCAGACGACAGCGCGTGGATTCACGCCGATCTCAGCGCAGCCAGCCGCAGTGCAGGTCTCGCCCAGGTGCCTGGTGGTGCAACGGGCTTCGGCGTACGGCTGAGTCTGGAGATCCTGCACGGCAGGCGCGAGGCGCTGGAAGACTGCCTGGAAACGCAGTGAGCGAGGCAGCGAATGCAATAGCCGGCCGCTTTCGCGGCTTCCTGCCGGTGGTCGTCGACGTCGAGACCGGCGGCTTCAACCACAAGACCGATGCCTTGCTCGAGATCGCCGCGGTGATGCTCGAACTGCGCGGAGACGGCCAGCTGGTTCCGGCCGAAACGCACCGCTATCACGTACAGCCGTTCGAGGGAGCAAACCTCGAAGCTGCGTCGCTGGAAGTCAACGGCATAGACCCGCACCATCCGCTGCGCCCGGCCATCGAAGAGCGGGACGCGCTGCAGAGGATTTTTCGCGAAGTTCGTTCCAGCCTGCGGGCGACCGAATGTCGCCGGGCCATCCTCGTCGGCCACAATGCGCACTTCGATCTGAACTTCCTCAACGAGGCGGTCGCACGAACCGGTATCAAGCGCAACCCGTTCCACCCGTTCTCGAGTTTCGACACCGCGACCCTGGCCGGCGTGGCGCTGGGCCAGACGGTACTGGCGCGTGCCGCACACGCGGCCGGCATCGACTGGGATGCGGGCGCGGCACATTCCGCCGCCTACGATGCCGAGCGGACCGCAGAACTGTTCTGCACCATCGTCAATCGCTTCCAGCCCATCTACGCGTCCCGGGCCGTCGACTGAGCAGTGGACCCAGAATTGAATAAAACCGGTCGCTGGCCTATGATTTCGGCCCCGCACAGCGGCTGGTCGGCCGTGAAAAAACCAATGTGTATAAGGAGATGCCGACATGAACCCACTTAAAAGCGCATGGGGCACGATCATCATGGGCGCGATCATCGCTGCGGTGATCGCCATTGCAGCAGG